>CAYQGF010000013.1:12701-25422 GCA_964416885.1 uncultured Iamiaceae bacterium | reverse complement strand
GAGGTCCCGGACGTCGTCCCGGCGCCAGGCCAGCAGTGCCGTGTCGTGTCCGGCAGCGACATCTGCTGCCCTACCTCGTCCTCTGCTCCGTTGCGATGGCGAGCGGTCCCCAGGCACTCTTTGGCCTCCCGATGGTGGCCCTTGCATCCCGGTATTGGTGGGCGGCCTCGCAGCGACTCGTCCGCTTCATGCTTACCGGAGAAATCCTTCCTGCAGATGCCGCTGCCGGGTCCGACGCTGCCCTACCGACAGTTGCGTCGCCACTTGTCCGATGCGGGCGGGGCCGCTGAACGAACGGGCTTCACGCGGAGTCAGCAAGGCGACGTCGCACTGAGATTCCGCGGCCTCACCAGTCGCCGCGGATCCGGGCTCGCCGCTCCTTGCGGCGGGCGTCCTCGGCGAGGCGCGTGAAGATCTCGACGCCTGCTCTCCCGACTGCCGCGATCGACGGATCGGACGACGTCATCATCTCCGCAAACCTGTCTACGTGGTTCTGGTTGACGGCAGACTCCTCGCCGAAGCCGGTTCCGAACATCGCCGTCTGCGCTAGGCGGGCTGCGCTCGCACCCGCCGGGATGAGGATCGGAGCGAGCTCTTCGAGGGCAGGAGACTCTCCGAGGCCGTCGATGCCATCGATCACCTCGTCGGGCGTAATGGCGTCGCTGTCGAATGCCTCGCTTATCCAGGTGGTGTCGCTGCCAACGACGCCCCGGATGATCCGCTGCCGGCCCGGCCGTCCGCGCACGAGCCGAAGCAGCTCGATCTTCTCGTTGGCTGGCAGCGCTGCAAGGCCTTCGCACATTTCGTGAGGCATGCGTGGCCGGCCGTGCTCGTCGGATGCGAGGTCCGCTGCGCTGCGCACCAGCACTGCTGGGCTGCGCCGAGCGAGGCATCGGTAGAAGCGGCCGGCTCGGTCGTGGGCCAGCTCGGGCAGCAGATCGCCTGCATACCCAGACGCTTGCGACCAGGCGGCAAGCCGGCCCGGTGGCGGAGCCCACTCCTCCTCCTCGATTAGGGAATCGCCTGTCATTGCGACCGCCATGGCGGCAGCAACCGCTGGGTCGTCGTGGTCGAGGATGGACGCGATCACGTCCGCTTCGGGCTGGTCCATCACGAGGTGTTCCAGGGCGGACAGGTCGGTCGGTTTCAGTAACCGAACCACGACATCGACGAGCTCGGGGCTCGGTGGATCCGCCTCGAGGACAAGCGAGATCAGCGTCCACCGTGCCCGATCGGCGGTCATCGCTCGTTCGACGAGGTCTCCTGTTAGCTCGCCGCGTTGCATCGCCTCGGCGGCGAAGGCGACGCCCTCGGGCAGGAACCCTCTTCCAAGCGCCGCAGCGAACCATTCGCTGGGGTTCTTGCAGTTCGGCGCGATCACATCGCTGGCGATCCGAGCAGCTGGTGGCCAGGACACCCCGGCGGCGTTGAGCTGGTTCCGGAGGTCCAACAAGGTGGCGATCACCTCGTCGGGACGTCGGTTCCACCAGCCTTCGACGGCGTTGGTGACGACCGTGGAGGAACGTTCCCAACGTTCGCTTCGAGCGTCGTCACGCGTGAGCTGCGATAGGAGATCGCCGAGCTCACCCCGCACCTCGGCGTGCGCGTCGACACCGTGCTCCCGCGCGATCGAGTTCACCTTCGCGGCAAGTCCAGGGTGCATTTCGGCTGCGGGCACGGCGCCGACGAGCATCGTGGCGCCGGCATCGATGATGAGCGGCGCCATGTGCGGAGCGGCCGGAGGCGCCACCGAGAGCTGACCCTTGGCCGACCAGAGCCAGGTCCCAATGGCGCTGACGATGGTCGCCACAGCTGCGGTGGGAGCACCGGCAAGTCGACGCTGAACGGAGGGCCAGACCTGTTCGGTCACGATCTTGACCTCGACCTCGTCGAGGCCTCGCCCGAACATGGTGACCGTCATAGGTGACCCCGGGTCGGTGTAGGTCCCTTGTCGCGTCGGATGGAGTGCTCCGGCGCACGCATGGGCCCAGATAGTCCACCTCCGGTCATCGTTCGAGTCCCGGTCCAGCCAGTTCCCGGCGGCCACTGCGAAGAAGGCGGGCAGGGTCGGGTCGACCTCAATCTCGGGATGGATGTGGGTCAACGTTTGTTCGAGGCCTTGCAGTGGCCCGTTCGGGAAGTCGGACTCAAGACGTGGATGCAGGAGGAGTGCGTCGAGGACCATCTCGGCGGCTTCGGGCAGCTGCCACCCCAGGAGAGCCGTTGCGAGATCGGTGAAGGGCGAGGTCAGGTAGGAGCTGTCGCCCTCGCCCTGGCGGAGCAGGTCGAACGCCGGGCGGACGGTCGCGAGGATGTGCGCAGCAGCGGCGCGGTCGAGATGTCCGAAACTCATCGCCAGCTCAAGTCCAGCGCTCGACCTCGGGCCGTCGACCTCGGAGAGGACGGTGTCGACCAGATCCTTGGCCAACTGGCGCGCCGATGTTACGCCGAGGCCGACCGCCTCGGTCGCTGCCGACGCGACCTCCACCCGACGGTCTGGCCATCGGTCCGAGAGGTCATACAGGTCAACGGGTGGGAAGTCCGATGCGATGAGACGCTCGGCTGCCAACGAGGCCGCGAGTACACGGGGCCGGACGAAGTAGTGCCGCTGGGTCCCCGTTCGGGCCCATCGTGAGGTCACATCGACAATGCCGCTTCGGGCCGCCGTCAGAAGTAGCCGCCTGAGTTCACTGGCCTGAAGTCCGAGTTCCGCTGCCAACCGGGCTTGCTCGGTCTGGGAAATCCCTCCCAGCAGTCCGATCATCGCCAAGACGTCGCCTGCTGTGTCGATGCCTCGGACCCGGAGGTATCGACTGACCTCAGCGAGCAGGGCACGGCCACTCAGAAGGTCCGCACCAGGCTTGGGGGCCCGGAGCGTCTCGACCAGCAACAGAGCCCAGCCGGGACGACCTGCGGCCTGCTTGAGGATCTCAGCACGGGCGGTGATTCCTGTGACTCCGACGGATCGCAGGATCGCATCGATCTCTCCGACCTCAAGCAGGTCGAGTGCGAGGTCTGACGCGCCCGGCAGATCGTCGAGCAGGTGATCGATCTCGTCGGGCCAACAGACTACGATCAGCCGGAACTTGAGGAGGTCGGGCTCCTGTCTGCGTGCCGTGAGGATTTGCCTAACGACTGACCGTCTGGCGCCAGCATCGTCGATGACCACCGTGCTCGGCGAGAGCGCCCTCAGGTCGTCGAGCACGACCTGGATGCGCACGTCGCGCTCGACGAACACCACGCCTTCGAGCTCTGCGAGGAGGCGGGTCTTGCCGCAACCAGGTGGGCCAGAGAGCACAATGTCGCCGGCACCCTCCTCACGAAGACGAGTCAGGTCGTGGTCTCTTCCGATGAGCGGCACCTGCGCCCACGGCGTGGTTGACAGCTCCGGCGGTTCAGACGCGACTCCGATCGGGTCGCCGGGCAGGCCGAGCAGCTTCTCCCTCCACTCGCCGTCCCGGCGCAGCTGGTCGCGGACCCAGCGGCGGGGAAACGACCAGACCTTCGCCACCCCGAACTGAGCAGCCGAGCGCTCCAGCCCAACGACCTGCCTGGCGCTCGGCTCGCCCAGGTTCACCAGCACAATGGTGTTGACCGGCTCGCCGTTGGCCTCAAGGCTTGCCAAGCCGCGGCGCATGTTGGACCTGATGCCTTCGAGAGTCCGGGCGGTGGTCACCAACAGGCGACCCGGCGGCCCGCCCTGAGAGTCTGGAGCATCGCCGTCACGGCCGCCGTCGCTGCCACCCGGAATCGGCGTCAGGCCCGGGAAGGCAGAAGCCAGGTGGTCGAGAGCGAACTGTTCGAAGGCTTCGGGATCGACCCGAACGTCCTTGTCGCGCAATGCTCTGTCGATCCGATCCAAGAGGTGCACGGCCATCCATCTCCCTGGGTGCAGTGCCTAGATTCGACTCTGAAGGTCAAGCGGTCGGCAATTGCGAGCCGCCAGGTTCAGGGACGAAGCAACGCTCGTTCAGCAGCCGCCATCCCGCCGTCGCCACGTGGTACGCCGGGAAGTAGTCCATCACGAGCCGTCCCACGTCCCCTGCTATGGAGATCCGCCCAACACCGCCTTCGTCCAGTTCCGACGCTGAGGTTCCAGCGTGGCCGAAGTAGTGCCAGGCGAGTGCGTGCGCAGCGCCGGACATCGAACGCCAGCCAATCGTCATCTGCCCGCGCTGGGCGGCATCTGGAACCGCTGCTGCTAGAGCCACCGGGATCACGTCGTCTGAGAGGTTGACCTCGACCTGGCCGCCAAGGTCGTCCAGCAGCACGAGGACCTGAGTACGTCGCAATCCGAGTCGGTCGATCTGCTCGTCTGCGGCGGGGTGGACCTGGTCTGGCGGGAGCAGTTCCTTCACGTCCCTCCCGTACTGCAAGTGCCGCTTGTAGTCCTCGGCCGCCAATGACAACGACCGGCGGAGGCGCTCGTTCCGCCCCTCGGGCTCGAGCATCCAGACTGCGAGGGAAGCGCCGATGAGCGCTGATCGACAGAGCGTGGAGACGGCTGCGGGAAATAGCTCGCCTGCCTCGACCAGCAGTCTCACGGCATGAAGGTGCTCGCGAGCAGTGGCCAGACCGAGCGAGACCAGGGCGCTCGAGGGGATGTAGGGCCAGGCCTCGTCGTCGATCGCAAGATCGCTTCCCTCGGGAGGAGCGATGCCCTTGGCGAAGGCGTCGCGCCACTGGTCAAGCGTCGGGAACGTCTCGCGCAGCGCCGTCAGTAGCTCCTCGTCGCTCACGGCGGGATTGTGCCCTGTCCGCCGCCGCCCTTCAGCCCACCTTGTCGACGGCGGTGCCGGCGACAAGGGTGAGGTGGGGGCGGGTTGCCGCTGGTTCGGGGTCGGGCGCCGGGCGGCCGAGGGCGGCGGCGAAGGCTTGGTCGATCTTCTCGTTGCTGATCTCTTCGTCGGTCTCGAGGGCGCCGACGTAGTTGGCGACGAGGGTGTCGACGCTGTGGCCGAGACGGCGGGCGACCTCGCCAAGGGGAACGCCGGCTCGGAGCCAGGTCGTGGCGGCGGCGTGACGGCAGTCGTAGACGCGGAGCGGCTGGTGGCCGACCTTGGCTAGGGCCCGGTTCCAGTTCTGCTCGTTGGGCCGCTTCCCGGACTCGGTGCGGAACAGGAAGGCGTCGGGGTCGCGCAGGTCCCGGTCGTCGAGCCAGGTGGTCAGCCGCTCGACCAGGACCGGCGGGATGGGGACGTCTCGTCGTCCGGTCTTGGGGTCAGCAGGAATGCCTTCGCCGTCGTCGGCCTCGGTGACCCAGATGCGGCCCCAGCCCGATTCGGGCAGGTCGAGCGAGCGCGCCCTGAGCATCGCCGTCTCCGATGGGCGGAGGCCGGCGTAGTACCCGACCGCCGTCATGGCTTGGTAGACGAGGCTGCCGGGCTTGTCGTTGGCCATGGCCGCAATCGCCGCCTCCATCGTCTCTGGTGTGGGGAGGGAGCGGATGTCGACGCCGCGGGTGGTGCGCTGGGACTTCCGCTGGGACCTCGACCGGGTGCGGCGGGGCCACGGGTCGACCTCGATGGCGCCGACCTCGACCGCGGCGAGCAGGCAGGCGTGGCAGTTCGCCCGGTGCCGGGCCGCGCTGGCGGCGGCCATGGGGGTGCCGTCGAGCCTGAGGGTGACGCGCTGGGCGAGATCCCGGGCTCGCTCCCGGTCGAGGTCCCCGAGGCGGAGGCAGCGCCGGTCGAGCCACGCCTCGACCCGAGGGTCCCGGGCCGGCTCGGCCGCCGGCCCCAGCGTCCGCAGGAGGTAGCGACGCAGGTCGGTCGGCGGCTCGGAGCGGCCGTCGACGGCGAGGGCGACGAAGCGGGCCATGACCTCGACGGCGGACCTCCGGGACCTGGGCGCCCACTCGGCCCACTCCCCCGCCAGCCACCGACGGGCCCACTGGTGGAGGCCAAGGTCGGCCAGGGGCGGCCGCCACGACAGCGGCTCCCCGGTGACGGGGTCGAACCGGCTGCCGTCGCCGACGGCCCGGTCGAGCTGGCTCCGGAAGCGCTGGGCCTCGCCCTTGCAGCGGAACGAGCGGGACCGCTCCCGGCCGTCGACGGTCCAGCGGACGACCCAGGGCCGGGTCGCCTGCGGCGTCGACCGGCGGTCCTGGACCGCGTAGATGTGGATGCGTTGGGTCGCTCTAGGCACGGCACGCCTCCTCCGACGTCGCCCACCTAGGCCGATCTGGAGCGCAGATCGCGCGGGAAGCCACCGGGGAGCGGCGTCTCCTCAAGACCCTCCGGGCCGCTGACCAGGCGCTACATGCCTGAGGGGCCGAAATTCCTAAACCGTGCGTCGGAGGTACGAATCCTCCCGGGGGCGCTGCACGAAAATATGAGCTGAGCAGGGCCGCAGGCGACCGCGCTCAGCCGGTGTGATCCGGTGCCACCGTCCGTTGCAGGAGGACGGCCAGGGCATCGGCCTCGGCCACGTCGCCGTCGTGCACGGCGTCCACGATGGCGCGCGCACAGGTCGCGACGGCGGCGGCGACGGGGTGGCCGGCCGCCACCGCACCCAGCGCCCAGCGGGCCTGGGCGGCCCCGGTGGCCGCCGGCCGCGGCGATGCCGCCGCGGCCTCGGCCAGACGGCGGTGGACGAGGCTCAGCTCGGTGCCGCTGAGCGAGGCCAGCAGGTCGGCGACGACCCCCGATGCCGCCGTCGTCCCCTCCGGGGAACCGGCCTCGCCGGCCAGGAGCAGACCTGCCGTCCGGGCCCGGCCGATGGTGTCGAACAGCTCGGCCAGCCCGACGTCACCCGCCACGGCGACCACGGTCGGGTCGGCCGTCGGACCGGCGACCAGCAGGAGCGACAGGAGCCAGCGGTCGACGGGCGACAGGTCGCCGACGACCGCGGTCACCTCGGGCCGGACGGCCACGGCGGCCGGACCGGGCCGGACCGGGCCGCCGGCGGCCGCGTCGTCGATCGCCTCCCGGGCCGCCTCGATCTCGGCGCCGGGCACCACCCCCATCTCGCGGGACAGGACAGCCACCGCCTCGTCGTAGACCTCGAGGGCCCGCGCCCGCCGCCCGGACCGCGCCAGCGCCGTGACCTGGAGCGCCCACCCCGGCTCGTGCAGCGGGTCGTCGGCCAGCAAGGTGGCGAGGGCGGCGACCGCCTCCTCGAACCGGCCCACCTGCACCAGGACGTCAGCCTGCTCCTCGAGGACGGCGATGCGGGTACGCGCCAGGCGGCGCCCCTCCTCGTCGGCGAAGGGGAAGTCCTCCAGCTCGCGCAGCGCCGGGCCCCGCCATCGCGCCAACGCCCGTCCGTAGCCGTCGGCCGCGACCCCCGGCTCCCCCCGGCCCACCGCCGCCCTGGCCGCGGCGACATCGGCGGCGAAGGCGGCCACGTCGACGGTGACCCCGTCCGGTCCGGCGTCGCCGCGGGTCAGCCGGTACCCGGCCGGGACCCGCCCGACCACCTCGGTGCCGAGCGCCTTGCGCAGCCGGGACACGTGGGCGTACAGCGAGGCCTCCCAACGGTGCGGGCGCCCGACGGCCCACAACAGCTCCGCCAGCTCGTCGGCGGCCACCGGCCGGGGATGGCGCAGGGCCAGTGCGGCCAGCGCGGCGCGGGTCTGGCGCCCGGCGATGGTCACCGGTCGGCCGTCGATGCGTACCTCGGCCGGCCCGAGCAGGCGGATCTCGACGGTCATCCGTGCACCTCCCGCATCCGGTGGACGAGGTCGGCCCGGGAGGTCACCTCCAGCTTCCGGTGGGCGGCCAGCACGTGGTCGTCGACGGCGCGCCGCGACAGCACCATCTCGGCCGCGATCTGGGAGTGGGACAGCCCGTCGGCCAGCAGGACGGCCACCTGCCGCTCGGTCGGGGTGAGGGCGTCGACTCCGAAGTGCGGTCGGGCCGGCCGGGTGGCCGGGGCCGGCCTCGGTGCCCCGGCCCTCACCCGCGTCGCCATCTCGTCGGCCCGGGCCTCGGCCGCCGCGGCCTCGGGGCGGCGTCCGGCCCGATGCTCGATCGCCGCCAGGTCGCGCCAGGCGTCGATGGCGGCGAGTGGTCGGCGCGAGGCGTCGGCCGCCGCCGCGAGGGCACGGCAGCAGCTCGGGTCGCCGTCGATCCACGCCGCGGCCTGGGCGGCGTAGAGGGCCAGCGTGCCGACCCGGGTGCGGTCGGCCGACTCGGCGGCCATCGCGGTCGCCTCGGACGCCAAAGCACCCCCCGACCCCGTCAACGCCGCCGTGCGCGCCAGGCCCGGAGCGAAGCTGGGCAGCAGGTAGGGAAGGCCCAGGGCACCGAACAGCTCCCACCCGGCCCGGTAGTCCGCGTGGGCGCCGTCGGCATCGCCGGCGGACTCCTTGGCCCGCGCCTGCAACAGGAGGAGCTGGTCGATGCCGAACTGGGCCCGGCCGGTGTGCAGGACCACGTCGGCGGCGGCCACCTCGGTGGCGGCCTCCTCCGCCCGCCCGGCGGCGGCCAGGCACTGGGCCAGCACCACCCGGGCCCACACCTCGATGCCGAAGCCGTCGATGAGGGCGGAGCTGTCGATGGCGGCCCGGGCCCGGTGGGCGGCCTCTCCGAGGTGACCCGCCCGCAGCAGGGCGTCAGCGGCCAGGGCCTCGTACGCGGGGACGGCCCAGCCGCTCCCGGTGTCGACTGCTCTCCTCCGGCCGGTCTCGGTGGCGGCCACCGCCTCGTCGTAGCGCTCCAGGTCCAGACGACAGGCGGCAATGGCCATCCACGGCTGGACCGACTGCCAGGCTCCGCCGGTGGCGGCAGCCAGCAGGTCGGCCAGGGCATCGACGTTCTCGTCGGCGGCGGCCACGTCGCCGGCCCACAGATCGATCCAGGTCAGGACCGACCGGGCGGTGATGAGGGCGTCGTGGTCGTCGACGACGTGGGCGAGGGCGATCGCTGCGGTGGCGTCGGCCCGGGACGACGCCGAGTCGAGCGCGAGCATCGACGCCCAGGCCAGCTCGGCCCGGCTGCGGGCGACCGCCCGGTCGCCGGTCGCGGCGTCAGCCACGCGCTGCATCCGGTCGAGGGCGTCGGCGGGACGGCCGTCGATGAAGGCGGTGAGGGCGAGCGCCCGGCCGACCTGGGCCACGACCGGGGGGTCGGGCCGGCCGTCGAGGATCTCGGTGCCGAGCGACTCGGCCTCGGCGATCCGGCCGCATCCGGCCAGGGCCTCGACCCGGGTGACGCGCCGGGCGATGTCGTCGGCGGGAGCGAGGGCGGCGGCCACGTCGAGGAGGCGCAGGGCCACCGCGGGAGCCGCTCCCACCACCTCGGCGGCGGCCGTCGCCAGGTGGCCGACCGCGACCCGTTCAACGGGTGCAGCCGCCTGCGCCTGGTGCTCGATCAGCTCGTCGGTCGATGCCCCCAGCGCGGCCAGGTGGTCGGCCACCTCGGCGTGCAGGGCGGCCACGGCCGAGGGGGGCAGGGTGGCGATCGCGGCCTCGCGCTCGCGCTGGTCGCGGAAGGCGAAGTCACCGTCGGTCTCGACCACCACGGCCGCCTCGGCCGCCTCGGTCAGGAGGCGCAGGACCTCGACCACCGACAGGCGCTGCACCCGGGTCAGCAGGTCGACCCGCACCTGTTGCCCGGCCACGGCGGCCACCTGGATCGCCTCCAGGGTCGCGGGGGCCAGTGCCCGCAGCCGCCGATCGATGTGGATCGGGCTCGCCACCTGCGAAAAGGTACCCGAGCGACGGGAGGGTCGGGGCTGCAAGGCGCGCGGCAAGGTGGCGGCAAGGACCGTGGGTGATGGTGGCCCCACGAGCGGCGGCCGCCGCCCCCACGAAGGGAGCCGACGAGTGATCGATGCCTTGATCCGGTTGCTGGAGCTGCTGCGGGACGACCCCGCCGCGGCCGAGGCCTTGGAGGAGGACCCGGCGGGGTTCCTGGAGGCCCAGGGCCTGGGCGGCTGCACCTCGGCCGAGCTGGCCGAGGCGCTGCCGGTCGCGGCGGCGGAGCTGCCGTATGGGGCGGAGATCCTGGCCCGCTGCCCCCCGGCCGATGCCCTGACGACCACTCCGCCTGCCGAGGTGCTGGTCCACGTGGTGCGGGAGCCAGTGCCCGAGGCCCCGTCGTGGGCGGCGGACCATCCGGCGCCGGTGGTGGGTGCGCCGCCCGTGGTCGAGGACGTCGACGTGGTGATCCCGCCCCCCGCCGATGTGGTCGGCGAGGAGCTGCCACCGGAGGTGGTGGACGGAGAGCCGCCTGCTGGCGGTGTTCCGCCGGTGGACGAGGAGCCTCCGCCTGTGGAGGTGGTCGACGAGGAGCCGCCTGTTCCGCCGGTGGATGAGGAGCTTCCGCCCGTCGCCCCTCCGGCCGAGCCGCCGGTGGTGGCGGTGCCTCCGCCGGTTGCCCCTCCGGCTGAGCCCCCTGTGGTGGCGGTGCCTCCACCGGTCGCCCCTCCGGCCGAACCGCCGGTCGTCGCCCAGCCTCCGGTGGTCGCCCAGCCTCCGGTCGTCCCTCCGACGGCGCCGCCGGTGGTGGCCCAGCCGCCGGTGGTGGCCCAGCCTCCGGGGATCGACAACGCCGACCTCGACGGGAACAGCATCCCCGACCGGTTGGAGGAGTTCTTCGCCGACAACGACGGTGACGGCATCCCCGACCGGTTCGCCGACCTCAACGGTGACGGCGTCCTCGGTCTCGGGGACGACTTCGACGGCGACGGCCTGCCCGACCCGGACTCCGACGGCGACGGGGTGCCCGACGGCCTGGAGCCGTTCCAGGAGCTGGCCGAGCTCGCCCCGGCCGAGCGGGAGGCCGGTGGCGACGACGACCTGGTCGCGCTCATCGGCGACCTGAACGACATCAACAACGAGGCGATCCAGAACGCCATCGACAACATCTGAGGTCGACATGCTGATCGAGCTGCTCACCAACTTCTTGCGCCTGGTCGAGGACCCGGACCAAGCCGCGGCCCTCGCGGCCGACCCGGAGGGGTTCCTCGCGGCCAACGGCCTGGGGGGAGTCACGGCGGCCGAGCTGGCCGAGGCCCTGCCGTTGGCGGCGGCCGAGCTGCCCGACGGGGCCCCGGTCCTCGATCGGATCGGCCCGATGACCGACCTGGCGTCGGCGTCGCCGGCCGAGGCGTTGGCCCGGGCGGTGAGCGACGCGCCGCCCGCTCCGACGTGGGCGACCGGCGAGCTGGCCACCGTGGGCGTGACGGCCAACGCCCGGGCCCGGGAGGCCATCGCCAACGACGACGCCGCGGCGCTCGGCGAGGCCATCCGCTCCCTCGACCCGGACCAACGGGAGGCACTGGCGGGTGAGCTGCGCGACGAGCTGGCCGACGCCGGGGTCGAGGAGGACGACCCCCTCGCCGTCGTGGTCGACGCCGCCGCGACGGGCGACCCTGTCGACGCGCCCGCGGGTGAGGCCGATGGCGGGGCCCGCACCACCGACAGCAGCGAGGGCGCGCCGAGCCGGCCCGAGCGCACCGAGCCGACCGAGTCGGACGGCGACCCGTCCCGAGGGCCCCGCCTGGAGGTCACCGACCCCACATCGGCAGGGCCGGCCGGGCCGGGAGAGGACGCCGATCCAGGCGACACCGCCGACGACCCCGCGCCGATGGAGCCGCTGGAGGCCGACGTGGACAGCGACGTCGTCGGGACCACCGAGGTGGCCGACGAGGAGCAGGGCCTGGAGGTGCTGACCGGGGGCCGCGGCTACAACCGGGGCCCGGGGTTCCGGTGGATCGACACCGACGGCGACGGCCAACCGAATGTGAGCGAGGAGTTCGACGCCAACGGGGTCGTCACTGAGCGCCATTCGCTGGACATCTTCGGGCCCGACAAGGACCCCGACGGCCACATTCCCGACGAGATCCTGTGGGAGCACTACTACCCCGACCAAGGCAATGGCACCCTCTTCGACGCCCTCGCCAACCCCGAGAACTGGTGGGGGGTGGCCGACTACTGGTACCTCGGCGTGCAGGGCGACGACTATCGGCCCCCCACCGATCTCGGCGTGGGTCCACCGCCCGAGAGGCCGCGGGACCCCAGCGACCTCCTGGGGCCGAAGCCCACGATCGACCTGCCTGACGGCATCGGCCCGAACGGCGAGCGGACGAGCCTGCCGTCGGAGCTCCGCACCGACCGACCGTTCGAGGGCCCGCGGGACCCCGGCGACGTGTTCGCGCCGCGCCGGCCGATCGACCTCGACCTCCCCTTCGACCTCGGGGCCCGGCGCGGCGTCCGGCCTACCCCCATGGCCGACGACGACGCGACCGAGCCGACCGACGACGGCTTCGGGACCGGAGCGGGGACCGAGACCGGGGATCCGCCCGCCAGCGCCTCCGTCACGAGTGGCGGGACCGAGGTCCGGATCCCGCCTCGTGACGGGACGGAGCTCGACCTGAGCTCCCTCCGCGACCCGGACGTCGACATCGACCCGGAGCCGGACGTCGAGCCCGAGCCCGAGGCCGACCCGGAGCCGGACGTCGAGCCCGAGCCCGAGCCGGAGCCGGAGCCCGAGCCCGAGCCCGAGCCCGAGCCCGAGGCGGACCCCGGCCTCGACCTCGACCCGGAGCCGGAGCCGGAGCCGGAGCCCGAGGGGTTCGATGACTGACGCCAAGCTCACCTGGCGGGACGCTGCCCGCCAGGTCGTCGCCTCGGCCCGCCAGGCCGCCGACGCCTACGGCCGCGACGACCTGTCGGCCCGGCTGGCCGACCTGGCCGCCCGGGTCGACAGGTCGTCGCGGCCGTAGGCGCCGGCGGCCTGGCGGGCCGAGGCGACGACCTGGCGGGCAGCGTCCC
>CAYQGF010000013.1:321-12691 GCA_964416885.1 uncultured Iamiaceae bacterium | reverse complement strand
CGAGGGGCGCGGGACCACCGTGGCGGTGCTCGGGGAGTTCAAGGCCGGCAAGTCGTCGTTGGTCAACGCCCTCCTCGGTGCCGACATCTGCCCGGTCGACGCCGACGTGGCCACCGCCGTGCCGACCGTCCTGCGCGGGGCCGCCGCCCCGGAGGCCCACGGGGTCCGGCGGGCCGCGAGCAACGAGGACGGCCGGCCCCCCGCTCCCGAGCCCATCGCCCCCGGCGACGTCGCCGCCGCCTGCACCGACGCGGCCGAGTGGCGCCTGGTCGAGGTGGGCCTGCCCCACCCCCTGCTCGAGGCCGGGCTGGTCCTGGTCGACACCCCCGGCGTCGGCGGCCTCGACGCCCGCCACGTCGCCGACGCCCTCGGCGTGCTCGCCGGCGTGGACGCGGTGCTGTTCGCCGCCGATGCCGCCAGCGAGCTGGGTGCGCCCGCCCTGGAGGTGCTCGGGCAGGTGGCGTCGCTCGGCCCGGCGACGATCCTGGTGCTGACGAAGTGGGACCTGTACCTCCACACCGACGTGATCGCCGCGGCGAACCGGGCCCACCTGGACCGCGCCGGCCTCGACGCGCCGATCCTGGTGACCTCGGCCGAGCTGCGTCGGCTCGCCCTGCGCACGGGCGATCCCGCCGTCGACGCCGAGTCCGGCTTCGACCGGCTGGAGGCCCTCCTCGCCTCCTTGGTGGCCCGCTCGGGGGTGTTGGTCGCCCAGCGGGCTGCGAGCACCGCGCTCGACGTCGCCGGCCAGCTCCGCACCGTGTTCGAGGCCGAGGCGGCCGCCCTCGCCGCGGGCGCCGCCGCGACCGGCGAGGCCGCGGCGCCCACCCCGCCCCGGCCCGTGACCGCCACCTGGCAGCAGCTCCTCTCCGACGACACCACCGACCTCACCGCCGACCTCGACCACGAGGTCCGCCGGCGCAGCCGGGAGCTGGCCGCCGCCGCCGAGGAGGCCCTGGCCGACGGCGACCCGTCCGAGCTGTGGCCCGAGGTGTCGGCGTGGCTGGCCGAGCGGGCCGCCGCCGACGTCGTCGCCGTCTTCGCCCTCCTGCGCGACCGGACCTTCGCCATGGCCGGCCGGGTCGCCGAACGGTTCGAGGACACGCTCGGCCAGGGCTGGCCGATCGACCCCGGGGTGCTCGACGAGCTGACCGAGAAGGTCCTCGCCGCCCTCCCCGGCCGGGCCGAGCTCCCCGACGGGACCACCGGCAGGTTCTCGGCCGGCCTCAACGCCCTGCGGTCGAGCTTCTACAGCTTCACGATGTTCTCCACCATCGGCGCCCTGGTCGGCGTGGCCGCGGCCCCGATCGCCCCCGCCGCCCTGGCGCTGGGGCTCGCCCTCGGTGGGAAGTCATTGCGGGACGAGAAGAAGCGCACCGTCACCCAACGCCGGGCCCAGGCCCGGGCCGCCGTGCGCAGCTACCTCGACGAGGTCACCTTCGTGACCAGCAAGGAGGCCCGCGACGGCCTCCGCAACGTGCAGCGGGCCCTGCGGGACCACTTCACCGTCCTGGCCGCCGAGCAACAGCGCAGCGCCGCCGAGGCGGCAGCCGCGGCGCAGGCCGCCACCCGCGCCGACGCCCGCTCCCGGGCGGCCCGGGCCGAGGACGTGGCCGCCGAGTTGGCCCGCATCGACACTCTGGCCGAACGGGCCGCCATGCTCGCCGACGCGGCCCGCGACGAGCTGGCCCGGATCGCCACCGGCCCGGTGGGGGCGGCGCGATGAGCGAGCGCAGCGAGCGAACCAGACAGCACAGTCGCCTCTCCGACGGCGGAGCGACGTTGGAGGACGAGGCCCGCCGGCTCCTCGCCGAGGCCGTCGCCCTGTACGGCCGCGGCCCGGAGGCCGACGCCCTGGCCGCGGCGGCCGAGCGCCTCGACGAGCCGTTGCGGGTGGCGGTGGCCGGGCGGGTCAAGGCCGGCAAGTCCACCCTGCTCAACGCCCTGGTGGGAGAGCCGCTGGCGCCCACCGACGCCGGGGAGTGCACCCGGGTCGTCACCTGGTACCGCAACGGCACCAGCTACCGGGCGACCATCCACACCCTCGACGGCCGGACGGCCGCGGCCACGGTCCGCCGCTCCGACGGGTCGGTGGAGGTCGACCTCGGGCCCGTCACCGCCGACGACATCGAGCGGCTGGTGGTCGAGTGGCCGGCGGCGCCCCTGCGACGCCTCACCCTGGTCGACACCCCCGGGATCGCCTCGGCCCGCACCGAGATCTCGGCCCGCACCACCCGGTTCCTGCTCCCCGGCGAGGAGGACGAGCCCACCACGCCCGCCGACGCCGTCATCTACCTGTTGCGGCACCTGCACACCGCCGACGCCTCGTTCCTCGAAGCCTTCAGCGACCAGTCCTTCGCCCGGGCGACGCCGGCCAACGCCATCGGCGTGCTCTCCCGGGCCGACGAGGTGGGTGGCGGCCGGCTCGACGCCATGATCACCGCCCGGCGGGTGGCCGGCCGCTACCGCGACGACCCTGACGTGCGGAAGCTCTGCCAGACGGTCGTGGCGGTGTCGGGGCTGGTGGCCGAGACGGCGGTGACCCTCCGCCAGGAGGAGTTCGCCCTCGTCGACGCGCTGGCCGGCGCCGATCGGCCCGAGGTCGATACCGCCCTCCGTTCGGCCGCAGGGGCCCTGGCCGCGCCCGACGCCGCGGTCGGGGGCCTGACCGTCGACCAGCGCCGCCGGCTGCTGGAGCGGCTGGGGCTGTGGGGCCTGCGGCTGTCGGTGGCACTGGTCCGCACCGGTCGGGCCCAGAACGCCCCCCGCCTGGCCGCCGAGCTGGTCGAGCGCAGCGGCCTGGGCGAGCTGCGCGCCGTGCTGGCCGCCCAGCTCGGTGCCCGGGCCGACGCCCTCAAGGCCCGCGCCACGCTGGTGCTGCTACGGCGGACGTTGGCCTCCCGCCCCGTCCCCGGAGGCGACCGCCTCCTCGGCGCCGTCGACCAGGTCCTGGCCTCGGCCCACGTCCTGGAGGAGCTGCGGCTCCTGCCCGCCCTGCGCTCGGGCGAGCTGGGCCTGCGGCCCGAGCTGGTGCCCGAGGCCGAGCGCCTCCTCGGCGCCGACGGGCCCTCCCCGGCCGCGCGCCTCGGCATCGACCTCACCGGCTCCGACGACCCCGGCCCGGC
Source organism: uncultured Iamiaceae bacterium (assembly GCA_964416885.1). Lineage (GTDB taxonomy): Bacteria > Actinomycetota > Acidimicrobiia > Acidimicrobiales > Iamiaceae > Iamia. Next base: position 9,566 of record CAYQGF010000013.1, on the reverse strand, counting down.
CATCGTGGCCGCCGCGGTGCGGGCCACGGAGCGCTGGCAGGCCGTCGCCGCCCACCCGCTGAGCTCCCCGACCCTCACCCACGCCGCCCGGATCCTGGCCCGCACCGCCGAGGGCCTCGCCGTCGCGTCCACCGCACCCGCCACCGACACCTTCGTGGAGCCTCGACCATGAGCTACGCCCTGGGCCTCGACCTCGGGACCACCTACACCGCCGCCGCCATCGCCCGCGACGGCCGGGCCGAGGTCTTCCCGCTGGGCAACCGGGCCGCGGTCGTGCCCTCGGTGGTCCACCTTGGCGACGACGGGACCGTGGTGGCCGGCGAGGGCGCCCAGCGGCGGGTCGCGACCGACCCGTCCCGGGTCGCCCGGGAGTTCAAGCGCCGCTTCGGCGACCCGACCCCGCTGCTGCTCGCCGGCACGCCCATCGCCCCCGAGGCCCTGACCGCCCGCCTGGCCCGAGCCGTGGTCGACCTGGTGGTGGAGCGGGAGGGCACCGCACCCGACCGCATCACCGTCACCCACCCCGCCACCTGGGGGCCGTTCAAGCGCGACCTGCTGGACCAGGCCATGCGCCAGGCCGACCTCCAGCACGTCGCCCTCCTGTCGGAGCCCGAAGCGGCGGCATGGGAGTACGCCTCCACCCGTGCCCTCGCGCCCGGGGCCACCATCGCCGTGTACGACCTGGGCGGCGGCACCTTCGACGCCACCGTGCTGCGGGCCACCCCGACGGGCTTCGAGCTGCTCGGCGAGCCCGAGGGCATCGAGCGCCTGGGGGGCATCGACATCGACCAGGCCGTCTTCGCCTTCGTCGTCCAGGCCCTCGACGGGGCCGTCGAGGCCCTCGACCCCGACGACCCGGTGGCGGTGACCGCCCTGGCCCGCCTGCGGGCCGACTGCGTGGAGGCCAAGGAGGCCCTGTCGTCGGACAACGAGGCGGCGGTCCCGGTGGTGCTGCCCACGGTGCAGACCGAGGTACGGATCACCCGCCCGGAGCTGGAGGCGCTGGTGCGCCCCACGCTGAGCGACACCGTCGCCGCCCTCGGCCGGGCGCTGCGGTCGGCGGGGGTGACGCCCGAGCAGCTCGACGCGGTGCTGCTGGTGGGCGGGTCGTCCCGCATCCCGTTGGTCGGGGAGCTGGTCGGTGACCTGCTCGGCCGCCCGGTGGCCGTCGATGCCCACCCCAAGCACCTGGTCGCCCTCGGGGCCGCCCGCCACGCCGAGTCCGGGGGCGTGCTCCCCGGGCCCCGTTCGGCACCGGCCCCCACGCTGGCCCCGACCGTGCCCAGCCCCGTGGCCGTGCCGCCGGCCCCGGTCGCCCCCGACCCGACCCGGGTCGCCCCCGGGGCGGCCCCGGTCGCCTCCGATGCGGCCCCACCACCCCCGCCGGCCGTCGCACCGCCGCCGGCTCCTTCGCCCATGGCACCGCCACTGTCACCGACCGTGGACCGGGCCTCGGCCCCCGGGCGGGCCGCGGCGTCGGGCCCGCGGCCGGCGGGGTCGAGCGGGCCGAGGTGGGGCCTGATCGCCGGGATCGCCGCCCTCGTCGTCGTCCTCGTCGCCGTCGTGGCCGGTCTCGCCCTGGCCGGAGGAGGAGGCGGAGGAGGCGACGACGAGACGGCCGATGGCGACGGCGCTCAGGTCGACGGCGACGGCGCGCCCGCTCCCGACTGCGACGCCGCCGGCCCGTTCGTGTGCATCGTCGATGTCGACCGTCCCGCCGGCGGCGAGGCCGTCGTCGGGTTCGTGCCCGTCGGCTTCGACGTGCCGGCCGACGCCACGCTGGTGTTCTTCCTGGCCGACGTCGTGACCAGCGACCAGGGCCTCACCGCGGTCCAGGCCGGGGCGCCGCTGGAGTGGAGCTCGTCCGACGACTTCCACGGCTGGGCCCCCGACGAGATGGCCGGCCGCGCCGCGGTGTGCGCCCTGGTGGTCGACGGCGGCCAGGTCCTCACGGGCTCCGGCAACTGCCGGGCCCTCCCCTGATCGCACCCGTCGCCATCCGTCACCGAGCCCGACCCGGGTACCCCTCGACCCAAGTGGCCTCGACCGTCAGAGACCGTCGCTGATCACCAGGGCCCTCCGAGGTCCCGTGCGAGGGCGATGGCGTGGCCGAGGACCTCGTCGGGGGGATGGATGCCGGACGGTGTGACGGTACGACTGGTCGGGTCGACGGTGCAGGTGTAGGCGGCGGTGCGGATCTCGACGGTGCCGGCGGGCAGCACGGTGAAGGTGTGGGTGACACGGCCCTGGCAGTCGAGGAGCTGCGAGGTGGCCAGGTCGGGGCCGAGCCCGCTCATCGTTCCTCGCGGAACAGGACGTGGCGGCGGACCACCGGGTCGTACTTGTTGAGCTCGAGGCGCTCTCGGTCGTTGAGCTTGTTCTTGCGGGTGACGTAGGTGAACCCGGTGCCGGCGGTGGAGCGCATCTTGACGACCGGTCGCTTGTCGTTGCGGGCCATCAGAGCTTCACCCCCTTGGCGCGGAGCTCGGCGACGACCGAGTCGATGCCGCGGCGGTCGATGACCTTGATGCCCTTGGTGCTGACGGTCAGGGTGACCCACCGGCGCTCCGAGGGCACCCAGTAGCGCTTCCGTTGGATGTTGGGGCTCCACCGGCGGCGGGTCTTGTGCTGGGAGTGCGAGACCCGGTTGCCGAACGAGGGTGCTCGGCCGGTCACCTGGCAGACCGCCGACATCAGCGCTCCCCTCCCCCGTCACGGCGCGCCCGTCGCCCGTAGCGCTGCTCGAAGCGCTCGACCCGACCGGCGGTGTCGATGAAGGTCATCTTGCCGGTGAAGAAGGGGTGGCTGGCGGAGGAGACCTCGACGCGCACGAGCGGGAGGGCCTCGCCGTCGTGCTCGATGGTCTCCTCGGTGATGGCGGTGGAGCGCGTGACGAAGCGCTCGCCGCTGGCGCCGTCGAGGAACACGACGCGCCGGTAGGTCGGGTGGATGTCGGGCTTCACGGTCGGGTCTCCTGGTGGGTGGCGTGGGGTCGGGGCCCCGGGAGCGAGGCGAGGGCGACGTTGCCGTCGGCGGTGGCGATGGCGAGGTCCGGCGGCCCGGGAGCCCAGGCGAGGGCGGTCACGGGCGCGGGTCCATGGACGGATGCGACGACGTCGCCGGCGACGGCGTCCCAGACGAGCGTCGTGCCGGTGTCGTCGCCCGAAGCGACGACACCGGCCGTGGGCGAGGCGGCGAGGGCGGTCACGGTGCCGGGGTGGCGGACGAGGTGGGTGGGTCGGGGGCCGATGTCGCCGTCGGGCCCGACGGGCCACACGGTGACCTCGTCGGCGGCGTCGGCCACGACACACCGGCCGGTCGCGGCCCAGGTGACGCGCCCGACCCGGTCGGGGTAGCCGGACAGGACGGTCTCGTGGTCTCCGCCGATGGCGACGACGCGGACCTCACCAGCGACGTCGGCGACGGCGACGAGGTCGAGGAGAGGATGGACGGCGAGGGCGAGGACCGCCCCGGCGGCCCCGAGGCGCCAGGCGGCGTCGACACTGCTCTCGTCGGGGGCGAAGGCGGCGATGCCACCGACCCCGCCGACGACGAGCCAGGCGCCGTCGGCCCGCCAGCCGCAGGCGGTGACGGTGCCGAGCTGGAAGGGCCAGCGGCGGACGAGGGCACCGCTGGCGTCATGCACGGCGACGTCGGCGCCGGCCACGACCCCGACCCGGTCGCCCCGCCACGCCAGCCCGTGGGCCCAGGCGCCGAGGTCGACCGTCGTCCAGGCGCCGTCGTCGGCGCCCGGGTCGGGGGGTGAGCCCATCGGGGCGATGACGAGCCGATGGTCGACACCACCGCTGGCGAGCAGTGACCCGGTCGGGTGCCAGGCGAGGGCGCGGGCCCCGCCGGGGTGTCGGCACTGCACCGAGGCGGCGTGGGCCCCGGCGACGACCACGGTGCCGTCGAGGGCGGCGCCGGCCACCGCGTCGCCGCCCGGGTGCCACTCGAGGGCGACGATCGGCTCGGGGCCGGACCAGGCGTGGGTCACCGGCAGGGAGCGGGTCGAGGGGCTCACCGGGCCGTCCCGGCACAGCTGGCGAGGGCGGCGCCGAGGCGCGAGGGGTCGAGCCCTCGCCCGACGAGCCACAGCCGGCTGCGGCGGGGCTCGCCGGCGGCCCAGGGCCGTCCGTCGTCGATGTCGAGGGTGGTGCGGACGCCGCGGGCGACCCAGCGGCAGGCTTCGTCGTCGACGGCGAGGATGCCCTGGAGGCGGAGGAGGTCGCCGCCGGAGCGGTGGTGGAGGTCGTCCATCCACTCCGACAGGGCGGCTCGGTCGAGGGGGCCGTCGACGGCGAGGAGGACCACCCCGACCTGGCCCGGGAGGGTCGGTGGCGGGTGCAGCGGCCGCACGTCGGCCTCGATCGCCGCCGGGCTGGCCCCGGCCTCCCGCAGGAGGGTCTCGCCGAGGTCGGGCTCGCGCCAGTCGGAGAGCCGGGCGCGCCGGTTGGCGGCGTGGACGGTCCAGGCGAAGGAGTCGACCATGGGGGCGCGCACGGGCCGTCCGGCGCCGAGGACGACCCGGTCGGCCAGGGCGAGGGGCTCCTGCACCTCGGGGCGGGCGACGAGGTCACCCGTGGGGCCGACGAGGGGGAACAGGGCCGCCACGTCGAGGGGCGTGACGACCGAGACGACCTGGGTGTGCGACCGGAGGTCGGGGTCGCGCAGGAAGGTCTGGACGGCGGCCGCGACGTCGGCGGTGGGCCCGAGCCGGACGACCACCTGGTCGGGGCGGTCGCGGCGCCGGGCCAGGTCGGTGACGGCCACGATGAGGTCGAGGCGCACCGCGCAGCAGGGGCAGCGGTCGACCGAGCAGTGGACGAGCTCCTCCTCGACCGCGGTCGAGCCCCAGGCCTCGGCGTCGTCGACGGCGCCCGGACCGGCGTGGACGAGGGCGACCCGGCCGGGCCGGGCCCGGAGCGCCCGCGCCGCCAGGGCGGCGGTTCCGTCGGCCCACCATCCGGCCACGATGGTGACCGGCAGCGGCGCCCGGGACGCCATGACCGTCACGTCCGGCTCCGATGGTCGTGGCCGTCCTCCGGTCCCCACGACGGGAGCGGGTCCGGGAACCGCGCCCAGGCGTCGGGCCCGGCCTCGATCTCTTCGGCGGTGAGGAGGCAGCGGTCGAGGCGGCGGCGGAGGGCGGGCTCGTCGAGGTCGACGCCGATGACGACCAGCTCGATGGCCCGGTCCCCCACCAGCGGGTCCCACCGGGCGGCGAGGTCGGCTCGTTCGTCGGGGTCGAGGTCCCACTCGTCCTCGGGGAGCGACGCGTACCAGGGGGCGACAGGCTCGAGGGTCACCGCCGGGCCGGCCTGGCTCCACAAGGCCTGCACGTCGGGGCGGGTCGCGACCCAGAAGAAGCCCTTGGAGCGCAGCACGCCGGGCCACTCCTCGCCCAGGGCGGCCGCCAGGCGGCCGGGGTGGAACGGCCACCTCGACCGGTACACGAAGGACCCGATGCCGTACTCGTCGGTCTCGGGGGCCCGGTCGTCCGAGAGGGCGGCGGCCCATCCCGGAGATGCGGTCGCACCGTCGGGGTCGAACAGGCCGGTGTCGAGCACGTCCTCGATGGGCACCCGCCCCCGTTCGGCGATCCGCACCCGGGCCGTCGGGTTGAGCCGGCGCAGCAGGGCGACGACCTCGCCCAGCTCGTCGGCGCTCACCAGGTCGGGCTTGCTGACGACGAGCACGTCGGCGAACTCGACCTGGTCCACCAGCAGCTCCGCCACGGTCCGGTCGTCCTCGTCGTCCCGGGCGATGCCCAGCTCGGTCAGCTCCTCCAGCTCGACGAGGTGGTCGACGAACCGGGCCGGGTCGACGACGGTGACCATGGCGTCCAGCGCTGCCAGCTCGGTGAGCTCGGCGAACAGCGGCAGGTCCTCGCCCAGCTCCTCGGGGGCCACGAACGTGGCGGCGACGGGCAAAGGCTCGCTGATCCCCGTCGACTCGATCAGGAGGTGGTCGAAGCGTCGCTGCCGGGCCAGGGCCGCCACCTCCTCCAACAGGTCGGCGCGCAGGGTGCAGCAGATGCACCCGTTGGTCAGCTCGACCAACCGCTCCTCGGTGCGGTCCAGCGCCACCTCACCGTGGGCGACGAGCGATGCGTCGATGTTCACCTCGCTCATGTCGTTGACGATCACCGCCACCCGTCGACCGTCCCGGTTGGCGAGGATGTGGTTGAGCAGCGTGGTCTTGCCCGCCCCCAGGAACCCGGACAGGACCGTGACCGGCAGGCGGGCGGGGCCGTCGCTCGGTGCCTCGGGCGCGCTCACCGGGCCGCCCGGGCCCGGTCGATGCGGACCGCCAGCTCGGGCGCCTGGGCGAAGCGGACGAGCACCGCCGCGTACGAGGCCCGGCGCTGGTCGAGCTGGGCGACCCAGTAGGCGTGGCCGGAGGGGTCCGAAGCTCGGCGCAGGGCATCGGTGTAGAGGCGCTCGACGGCCTCGCTGGTCGTCAGCCCGCCGAAGCGACGCTGGTGCTCGGGCGAGGCCGCGAACCGCTGGGCGACCCGGGTGCGGCTCTCGCCGGCGGCGAGCCGGGCGGACCAGTACGTCACGTCCGACCACGCCGCGGGACGGTCCAGGGCGACCAGGTACAGGCGGTGGACGAAGCCCCGCACCGTGGGCGCCGTCGCCTCCCGGGGCAACGTGCCGTAGTCGGGGGTACGGACCGTGCCGGTCCAGACCGGGGTCCGGCCCTCCCCGAGGTTGGCCATGGCCCCGGTGGCCAGGTCGACGATGTGGATCGTGGTGACGTCCACGTCGTCGTCGAGGTCGGGGTCGCTGCGGTCCGACTGGAACACGAGCCTGGTGCCGTCGGGCGACCAGGCCGGTGCCGAGTCGGAGGCGTCGTCGTCGGTGACGGTGGTGGTCGTCGCGGTGGCCAGGTCGACGACGTACAGGTCACCGCCGGCCGCGAACGCCACGCGGCCGCCGTCGGGGGACCAGCGGGGCCCGTCGTGCGAGGCGGTGACATCGGCTGCGATGCGGGTCGTCGCCCCCGAGACGAGGTCGTGCACGTAGGTGGCGAAGGGGAACAGCCCGGCGGCCTCGTGGTTCGACTGGTACAGGAGGCGGGTGCCGCTGGGCGAGTACGACCCGGCCGCGGCGAGCTGGCCGGGCGCGTTCGTCAGCGGCGTCGGCTCCCCGCCGGCGAGGTCCTGGCGCATCAGCTCGAAGCCGGCGGCGAACGTGCCCCGCTGGAACACGACGGCGCGGCCGTCCGGTGTCCACGACGGCCGGTGGTCCTCGACCGGGCCGGTGGAGACGCGGACGGCCTCTCCCGTCCGCACGTCCAGCCGGTAGATCTGCGGGCGGTCGGGGTGGTCGCCCCGCCGGCTGTTGACCGCCAAGCTCCGCCCGTCGGGGCTCCACGCCGGCGCCCGGTCCGGACCGGGGTTCTCGGTGAGCCGGCGGCGACGCGCCCCGTCCGCGTCCATCACGCACACCTCGTCGTTCTCGCCGTGGCCGTGCTCGTCGACGTCGTGCTCGCAGACGAAGGCGATCGTCCCCCGCAACGTCCGACGATCGAGACCGGGTGACTGCCCCGACGACGGCGCGGCCGGCGCCAGCGTGGCGGCCGCACCGACGAGCATGACGGGCAACAGGAGATGACGGACCTTCACGAGACGCCCCCAAGAGCTGATGAGAATGATTCTCATAACTATGTAGGGCGTGGGGGCGGCGTGCAAGTCCTTCGCACCGAGCCACCGGCCCCCGCGTCGAGCTCACCGCCCTCGCCGTGTCCGGCCGACGACCAGCGCGGCGACGGCGAGGAGACCGGCACCTGCGGTGAGCGCCGCCGCGGGCGAGACGGCGGCGATCGCGGCCAGGGAGATGCCGAAGACGACCACGCCGAGGTGGCTCGCTTGCCACAGGAGCGACTGGACGGTGGCCCGGGCCCGGCGCGCCGCCCGCCTGTTCAGGCTGATCGTCGCGACGGACCGGATGACGGGGTCCGCGACCCCCATCACGAGCACCACTCCAGCCGCGCCGGCGAACAGGCTGTCGACGAGCGCGACCAGGAGCAGCCCGACGACCCCGGTGACGGCAGCCGCCAGGTACGCCGTGATCGGGGCGTCGGGGCCCTCGATGCGCCCCTCGAGCACGCGTAGGACCAACACCCCCGAGACGAAGCCGAGGACACCGAGGGCCGCGAACCACACGACGGGGTCGGGACCCGTCGGCAGACCGAGGTCCAACAAGCGCTCCTCGCGCAGGCGACCGAAGGCCTGCACGCCGCCGAACACGAGGGCGGTCGCCACCACGACCGCACGCATCACGTCGTCGCGACGGACCGCGTCGACTCCCATGCGGAAGGTCGCGATGGCCGACCGCAGCATCGGTTGGGTGCTCGCCTCGCGTCGGAACCCGGCCTCGGGCCAACGCGCGACGGCACGCGCCAGGGCCACCATGCCCACGGCTGCCGTGACGATCGCGATCGACAACGACGTCGTCCACGCCAGGACGGCGAACACGACCATGCCGACCGGGTTGGCGGTGAGCTCCCATCGGCTCTGGGCCACGAGCACTCGGTCCGTCTCGCCGGGACGACGCACCTCGTCGGTGAGCCAGGCCACGTCGGCGCCCGACGCAAACGCCCACCCGACGCCCCAGAGGCATTGCGACGCGACCAGGAGCGGGAACGCGGTCACGAGGCCGGCCATGGCCATGCCGAGGCCGGTCACGACATGGGCGACCACGAGCGTCGCTCGCCGCCCGACGGTGTCGGCGAACACACCGGCCGGCGCCTCCACGACGAGCGCCGTCATCGCCTGGAACACGCCGATGAGCACGAGCTCCATCGGCGTCAGGCCGGCGACGACGACCAGGTACACGGCCGCCGTGGACCAGTAGCCGCGCGCCAGCACGGCGCGGACGAACGCCCACCGCAGGTACGCGGCGGTGAGGTCGGTTGACATCGGGCTCCTCGCTTGGGGGCGCGCGACGACGGCCGTCGTGCGACGTCGTCAGCTGGCGGTCGAGTTCAAGCGGAGCGAGAAGCTCGCATGACGCACCTCCGGGGGCGGGCCCAAAGCGAGGGCCGCAGGCTAGCGCCGTGTCAGGCGACGTCTGCGACGTTCGGAGCGTGCCTCCGAACCGGTGCTCGCGGTCACCGGCGATGAGAAGTGGCGCCGGCAGGTGTCTGAGTACGGTCCGGTGAACGCCGCGAGGGAGAGCAACGGGATGAGACCACTTCGCTACTCGATCAACGTCACGCTCGACGGCTGCTGCCAT
>CAYQGF010000013.1:0-311 GCA_964416885.1 uncultured Iamiaceae bacterium | reverse complement strand
GATGATGGAGTCGGCGTGGCGGCGGCCGGCCACGGGCCCGTGGCCGGACTGGATGGACGAGTGGGAGGTCCCGTTCGCCGAGGCCATCGACCGGGCGAAGAAGTACGTCGTGTCGAGCACGCTGAGCGAGGTCGACTGGAACGCCGAGCTGGTGCGAGGCGACCTGGGGCACGCCGTCCAGCGGCTCAAGGAGGAGCCGGGCGAGGGCCTGTGGGTGGGTGGCGTGACGCTCCCCACGGCGTTGGCCGACCTGGGGCTGATCGACGAGTACGAGTTCCTCGTGCAGCCGGTCCTTGCCGGACACGGGCCGA
>CAYQGF010000012.1:21018-25745 GCA_964416885.1 uncultured Iamiaceae bacterium | reverse complement strand
CCGTCGCGGATGACCTCGCAGTCGTTGATGTACTCGTTGATCACGCCCTCCGGCGACCAGGTGAAGGCGTAGCCGAGAGCGCCCGACGGGTGCTGGGGCAGGGCCCCGACCCGGAGCTGCATGCGCCGCAGGTCGGTGAGGCCGGCGGCCAGCGACGAGCCGACGATGCCGATCAGCCCGGGGGCCAGACCGCACTGCGGGGCCATGACGGTCTCCGCTCCGTCGGCCAGCTCGCGGATGCGGGTGGTGGTGGGGACGTCCTCGGTGAGGTCGAAGTAGTGGAGCCCGGTGGCGGCGGCGGCCTCGGCCACCGCGAGGTTGCGGTCCCACGGGAGGCAGGAGACCACGGCGTCGAAGCCGACGAGCTCACGCCGCAGGGCGTCGGGGTCGGCGACGTCGAAGGGGGCGACGGGGAAGCCCAGGTCGGGCCGGGGTCGCAGGTCGCCGCCGGCGACGGAGAAGCCGGCCTCCTGGAGCAGGTGGGCGACCAGCTCGCCGACCTTGCCGAGCCCCAGCACCCGGATGCGCTCGATCGTCACTCGTCCTCCTCGACGGGTCGCTCGACCGTCAGCTCACCTGACGACTACGATGGGTTGGACGTTAGCAGGACTGATGCCCGGAGGTCCGATGTCCGCTCTGCCCACCCCCGCCGCCCTCGACCGGACGACGAGCGAGGTGCTCGACCGCCTCGGCGTCCGGCTCCCGGGACGGGCCGACGACCTCCGGGGGCGCACGCCGATCACCGGCACGCCGATCGGCCCCGGTCTGGCCGCCGCCACCCCAGCCGACGTCGACACCGCGGTCGAGCGGGCGACGACGGCCTTCCACGCCTGGCGGTCGACCCCGGCGCCGGCGCGGGGCCAGCTGGTGCGGGAGCTGGGCGAGGAGCTGCGCCGCCACAAGGACGACCTCGGCACGCTGGTCAGCCTGGAGGCCGGGAAGATCCGCTCCGAGGGGCGGGGCGAGGTCCAGGAGATGATCGACATCTGCGACCTCGCCGTCGGTCAGTCCCGCCAGCTCTTCGGCCGCACGATCGCCAGCGAGCGCCCCGGCCACCGGATGATGGAGACCTGGCAGCCGCTCGGCCCGGTCGGGATCATCACCGCCTTCAACTTCCCGGTGGCGGTGTGGTCGTGGAACACGGCCATGGCGCTGATCGGCGGTGACCCGGTGGTGTGGAAGCCGTCGGAGAAGACCCCGCTCACCGCCCTGGCCTGCCAGGCCCTGCTCGACCGGGCCGCCGAGGCCGTCGGCGCGCCGGCCCACCTGGGCCAGGTCGTGCTGGGCGACGCGTCGGTGGGCCGGGCCCTCGTCGACCACCCGGGCCTGCCGCTGATCTCCGCCACCGGGTCGACCCCGATGGGCCGGGCCGTGGGCGAGCGGGTCGCGGCCCGCTTCGGCAAGAGCCTGCTCGAGCTGGGTGGCAACAACGCCGCCGTCATCGCCCCGTCGGCCGACCTCGACCTGGTGGCCCGGGCCGTCGTGTTCTCCGCCGCCGGCACCGCCGGACAGCGCTGCACGACCCTGCGCCGGCTGATCGTCCACGCCGACGTCCACGACGAGGTCGTGGCCCGCGTCGCCGCAGCCTTCGCCTCGCTCCCGGTCGGCGACCCGCTGGCCGACGCCACCCTCGTCGGCCCCCTGATCGACGGGCCCGCCTTCGACCGGGTCGCCGCGGCCCTGGCCACGGCCGCCGGCGACGGGGGCACCATCGTCACCGGCGGCGAGCGGGCCCGGGCCGACGAGGCCACCGACGCCTTCTACGTCAGCCCCGCTCTGGTGACGATGCCGGGCCAGACCGACATCGTGCGCACCGAGACCTTCGGCCCGGTGCTCTACGCCATGACGTATGTCGACCTCGACGAGGCCATCGCCCTGCACAACGGTGTGCCCCAGGGCCTGTCCTCGTCGATCTTCACCCGCGACCTGCGGGAGGCCGAGCGCTTCGTCGGCCCCGAGGGCTCCGATTGCGGCATCGCCAACGTCAACATCGGCCCGTCGGGCGCCGAGGTGGGTGGGGCCTTCGGTGGCGAGAAGGAGACCGGTGGCGGCCGGGAGTCCGGCTCCGACGCCTGGAAGGCCTACATGCGCCGGGCGACCACCACGGTCAACTTCTCCGACGACCTCCCCCTGGCCCAGGGCGTCGAGTTCGGCTGAGGCCGCCCCGGTGCCGGCGACGGACCGGTGGGGAGCACCGGTCCGTCGCCGTCCAGAGTGGGCTCAGCCCAGCGGCGTGACCGTGATGTCGATCCCGGCCACCTCGCCACCGGCGGTGACCTCCACCGGATCGGCCGTGCGCCACGTCGACTTGCCGAGCCACCACGCATCCTCGTGGGTGGTCAGCTCCCGCACCCGCACCCGGTAGGTCCCCGGCGTGACGTTGACGAAGGAGTAGCTGCCGTCCTCGGCGGTGAAGACCGTGTACGCCATCAACGCATCGGTGTCGTAGAGGATCACCCGCAGGTTCTCCGCCGGCGCACCACCGACGGTCGTGACCACGCCCCGGACCGAACCGGTGGTCGCCGTCGGCACCAGGGTGGCGTTGACGGTCGTGGCCTGCCCGGCCGTCACCGGGTGCTGGGTCGCGCTGTGGAACGAGCCGCCCCCCACCCACTGGGGCGAGAGGTAGGTGCCCGACGAGTCGATCACCAGCACCCGATACACGCCGGGCGCCACGTCCGAGAACTCGTAGGACCCGTCACCCCCGGTCAGCCGGTACCCGACGATCCTCGCCGTCGTGTCGTACAAGCGGACCAGCACCCCGGACGCCGGAGCACCACCCACGCTGGTGACCACCCCGCTCACCGTCCCGGTCGTGATCCTGGGCTGGAGCACCAGGTTCGCCGCAGTGGCCTCCCCCGCGGTCAGCCCGATCACCGTCGCGGTGCCGAAGCTGCCCCGCCCCGAGTACCACTGGGTCAGGTGGTCCGGGTGCACCACGACCACCTTGTAGCCACCCGGCTCCAGCACGTCACCGAACGAGTACGACCCGTCCGGGCCGGTCAGGACCGTCGCCAACCGCACCGAGCTGTCCTCCCGGTACAGGCGCACCTGCGCCCCCGACACCGGAGCACCACCCACACTCGTCACCGAGCCCATCAGCTCGGCGGTCACGTCGTTGACGTCGAGCGTCACCGACGACTCGTTGGGGTTCGGGTCCGGGTCGACCTCCACCGTCGAGGAGGAGATCGTCGCCGTGTTGGTGACGGCCGCACCGGCCGTGATCGGGGTGACGTCGATGGACACGGCCAGCGTCCACCACCAGTACGGGTTCACGTCCCCGATCTCGCAGGTGACGGTCTGACCGTCCACGTCGCAGGGTTGACCGGTCATCCAGTTCTGGGTCGCGTCGATCTGGAAGTTGTCCGGCACCACGTCGGTGACCACCACGTCCCGGCCGATCGCCGGGCCCTGGCTGCTCGCCGAGATGTGGTACGTGAACGGCTCGCCCACGACCGCCGAGGCGACGGTGGCCGTCTTCTCGATGCCGAGGTCGACCTCGTGCGCGTCCACGTCGAGGGTCAGCGACGAGCTGTTGGGGTTCGGGTCCGGGTCCACCTCGGGCGTCGACGACGAGATGGTCGCGGTGTTGGTGACATCCAGGCTGACCGTCACCGGGGTGACGTCGATGTAGACCCACGAGCCGCCCGGGGACCGGTCGCCCAGGTCACAGGTGACGGTCTGGCCGTCGACGTCGCACGCCTCACCCGTCACCGAGTTGTAGGTCGAGTCGATCTGGAAGTTGTCCGGCACCACGTCGGTGACGACCACGTCCCGAGCGATCGCCGGGCCGAGGTTGTGGGCGTAGACGTAGTAGGTGAACGGCTCGCCCACCACCGGTGTCGGGTCCGACGAGTCCTTGATGACGTACAGGTTCACCTCGTTCGGCGCCACGTCGAGCGTCACCGACGACTCGTTCGGGTAGGTCTCGTCCTCGACCTCCGGCGTCGTCGACGTGATGGTCGCGGTGTTGGTCACCGCTTCCCCCGGCGTCACCGGAGTGACCTCGATGGTGACGGAATGCGACCACCACCACCAGTACGGGTTCTGGTCACCCAGCTCGCAGGTGACGGTCTGGCCGTCGACGTCGCACGCCTCGCCCGTCACCGGGTTGTAGGTCGAGTCGATCTGGAAGTTGTCCGGCACCACGTCGGTGACCACGAGGTCCCGAGCGATCGCCGGACCGGCGTTGTGGGACCACAGGTTGAACGTGAACGGCTCCCCCACCACCGGTGTCGGGTCCGACGAGGTCTTCTCGATCCAGAGGTCGACCTCGGTCGCGTCCACGTCGAAGGTCACCGAGGACTCGTTGGGGTTCGGGTCCGGGTCGACCTCCACCGACGAGGAGGAGATCGTCGCCGTGTTGGTCACCGCCAGCTCCGCGGTGAGCGGCGTCACCTCGATGGAGACGTAGCTGCCCCACCCGGCATAGAGGTCGCCGAGCTCGCAGGTGACCTCCTGGCCATCGACGTCGCACGCCTCGCCCGTCGCCGGGTTGTAGGTCGAGTCGATCTGGAAGTTGTCCGGCACCACATCCGCCACCACGACCTCGCTGGCGATCGCCGGACCGACGTTGTTGGCCCACACGTAGTAGGTGAACGGCTCCCCGATCACCGCCGAGGACACCGACGCCGACTTCACGACCCGCAGGTCGACCTCGTTGGCCACCACGTCGAGCGTCACCGACGACTCGTTGGGGTTCGGGTCCGGGTCGACCTCCACCGTCG
>CAYQGF010000012.1:0-20918 GCA_964416885.1 uncultured Iamiaceae bacterium | reverse complement strand
GCCTCACCCGTCACCGGGTTGTAGGTCGAGTCGATCTGGAAGTTGTCCGGCACCACGTCGGTGACCACCACGTCCCGCCCGATCGCCGGACCGTTGTTGCGGACCCACAGGTTGAACGTGAACGGCTCCCCCACCACCGGCGTGGCGACCGACGACGACTTGTCGATCCAGAGGTCGACCTCGGTCGCGTCCACGTCGAGCGTCACCGACGACTCGTTCGAGTAGGTCTCGTCCTCGACCTCGGGCGTCGTGGACGAGATGGTCGCGGTGTTGGTCACCGCCAGCTCGGCGGTGAGGGGCGTGACGTGGACCTGCACCCAGTTGCCCCACCCGCGGGACCAGTCGCCGAGCTCGCACGTGACGGTCTGGCCGTCCACGTCACAGGCCTCACCCGTCACCGGGTTGTAGGTCGAGTCGATCTGGAAGTTGTCCGGCACCACGTCGGTCACCACGAGGTCCCGGGCGATCGCCGGACCGGCGTTGTGGGCCCACAGGCTGAACGTGAACGGCTCCCCCACCACCGCGGACGACACCGACGCCTGCTTCTCGATCTGCAGGTCGACCTCGGAGGCGTCCACGTCGAGCGTCACCGACGCCTCGTTCGGGTAGGCCTCGTCCTCCACCTCCAGCGTCGACGACGCCACGGTCACGGTGTTGGTCACCGCGGTCCCCGTGGTCACCGGCGTCACCTGGACCTCGACCCAGCCGCTCCAACTGTAGAGAGAGATGTCGCCGAGCTCGCACGTGACGGTCTGGCCGTCCACGTCACACGGCTCGCCCGTCCTCGGGTTGTAGGTGGAGTCGATCTGGAACTCGTCCGGCACCACATCGGTGACCACCACGTCCTGGGCCAGGCCCGGGCCGCGGTTCTCGGCGTACATGGAGTAGGTGAACGGCTCCCCCACCACCGCCGAGGAGACCGACGCCTGCTTGTAGGCGCTCAGGTCGACCTCGGAGGCGACGACGTCGAGGGTCACGGAATCCTCGTTCGGGTACGCCTCGTCCTCGACCTCCGCCGTCGTCGACGCGACGGTCGCCGTGTTGGTGACGTCGTCGCCCGCCTCCACCGGCGTCACGTTGATGTAGGCGTCGTGCCCGCTGGGGCCGATGTCGCCGATCTCGCAGGTGACGGTCTGACCGTCGACGTCGCACGGCTCCCCGGTGTGGGAGTTGTAGGTGGAGTCGATCTGGAGCTCGTCGGGCACGACATCGGTGACCACGACGTCCCGGGCGATCGCCGGGCCCTCGTTGGAGTGCCACAGGTAGTAGGAGAACTGCTCACCCACCACTGCGGTCGAGACCGACGCCGTCTTCTCCATGCGTAGGTCGACCGCCACGTCGGTCACGCCCATCGTCACCGACGAGCTGTTCGGGTTCGGGTCGGGGTCGACCTCGGCGGTCGAGGAGGCGATGGTGGCGGTGTTCGTCACGTTCTCGACGGTGCCCAGGGGCGTCACGTCGATGGAGGCGTAGCCGGACCACCCGGCCGGCATGTCACCCGGCTCGCAGGTCACGGTCTGGCCGTCGACGTCGCACTCGCCGCCCACGAACGGGTTGAAGGTGGCGTCGATCTGGAACTCGTCCGGCACCACGTCGGTGATCACCACGTCCTCGGCGACCGCCGGGCCCCGGTTGTAGACCCACAGGTAGAAGGTGAACGGCTCGCCCACCACCGGGTCGGAGACCGACGCCGACTTCTCGATCTGGAGGTCGACCTCGGGCACCACGACGTCGACGGTCGCCGAGTCCTCGTTCGGGCTCGGGTCCGGGTCGACCTCGGGCCGTGAGGAGGTCACCGTCGCGGTGTTGGTGACGGCCTCACCGGGCGTCACCGGCGTCACGTCGATGTCCACGTACTGGCCCGATGCCGGCGCCACGTCGCCGAGCGCACAGGTGACGGTCTGGCCGTCCACGTCGCACGACTCACCTGTCCACCAGATGACGGCCGACTCGATCTGGAAGTTGTCCGGCACGACGTCGGTGAGCACCATGTCGCGGGCGATCGCCGGGCCGTTGTTGGAGCTGTAGGTGGTGTACCGGAACGGCTCACCCACGACCGCGGTCGACGACGACGCCCACTTGGAGATCGCCAGGTCGACCTCGGCCTCGACCACGTCGACCGACACCGAGTCCTCGTTCGGCGTCGGGTCCGGGTCGACCTCCGGCAGCGCCGACGAGATCGATGCCGTGTTGGTGATGCCCTCGCCCAGTGCCGTCGGCGTCACCGTGATGGTGACGGTGGCGGACCACCACCAGTACAGGTCGCCGACCTCACAGGTCACGGTCTGGCCGTCGACATCGCACGGCGCACCGGTCACCGGGTTGTACGTGGAGTCGATCTGGAGGCCGTCCGGGACCACATCGGTGATCACGACGTCGAGAGCGCGCGCCGGGCCGTTGTTGTAGCCGGTGATGCTGTAGGTGAGGGGGTCGCCCACGGCGACCGTCAGGGGCGACGCCCACTTGTCGATGGACAGGTCGACCTCGGCCTCGACCACGTCGACCGACACCGAGTCCTCGTTGGGGCTCGGGTCCGGGTCGACCTCGGGGATCGACGACGTGATCGACGCGGTGTTGGTGATGCCCTCACCGACACCGACCGCCGAGACGTCGACGTAGATGAACTCCCCCGCGTAGGCATCGAGGTCGCCCACGGCGCAGGTCACGGTCTGGCCGTCGACGTCGCACGGCTCACCCGTCGTCGAGTTGTAGGTCGAGTCGATGCGGAACTCGTCCGGCACGACGTCGGTGACCACCGTGTCGAGGGCGCGCGCCGGCCCGTTGTTGCCCGCGTAGAGGATGTAGGAGAGGGCGTCACCCGCGGCGACCGAGGAGGCCGTCGCAGACTTGTCGATCACCAGGTCGACCTCGCCCGGCACGACGTCGATCGTCACGGACCCCTCGTTGGGGGTCGGGTCCGGGTCGACCTCGGGCGTCGACGACGTGACCGACGCGGTGTTGGTGATGCCCTCGCCGGCCCCGACCACCGTCGTCTCGATCGTGACCCATCCGCCCCACCACCTCTCCACGTCACCCAGCTCGCAGGTCACCGTCTGGCCATCGACGTCGCACGGCTCGCCGGTGTGCCCGTTGTAGGTGGACTCGATCCGGAACTCGTCGGGCAGCACATCGGTCACCACGACGTCCCGAGCCGTCTCGGTCGGACCGTTGTTGGTGGCGTACAGGTAGAACGTGAGCGAATCGCCCACCATCGCCGTGGTGCTCGACGCCATCTTCTCGATGCCCAGGTCGACCTCGGCTGCGAGGACGTCGACCGTGGCGGAGGCCTCGTTCGAGGTCGGGTCGGGGTCGACCTCCGGCGTCGACGACGACACCGATGCCGTGTTGGTGATGCCCTCACCGGCCTCCATGGGGGTGACGTAGATGTAGGCGTAGCTCCACCAGCCCGGCGCGATGTCGCCCATCGCACAGGTCACGGTCTGGCCGTCGACGTCACACGGGTCGCCGTTGGCCATGTAGGCCTCGTCGATCTGGAACCCGTCGGGCACCACGTCGGTCGCCACCACGTCCCGGGCCAGGGCCGGGCCGTAGTTGTTGGCCTGGACGTAGAAGGAGAACGAGTCACCCACGACAGGCGTGGAGGTCGACGCCGACTTGTACATCCCCAGGTCGACCTCGGACGCGACGACATCGACCGTGGCGGAAGCGTCGTTGGGCGTCGGGTCCGGGTCGACCTCCGGTGTCGTGGACGACACCGATGCGGTGTTGACGATGGTGTCGCCCGGCTCCGCCTCCACCGCCGTGACCGAGATCGAGGCGTAGCCGGTGCCGGAGCCGGACACGTCGCCCAGCTCGCAGGTCACGGTCTGGCCGTCGACGTCACAGGGCCCGTCGGTGGCCCCGTTGTAGGTCGAGTCGATCTGGAGCTCGTCGGGGACCACGTCGGTGACCACCACGTCCCGCGCCGTGGCCGGGCCGGCGTTGGTGACCGAGATGCTGTAGGCGAACGGGTCGCCCGCCGCCACGGTGGGCGACCACGTCGACTTGGAGATGCCGAGGTTGACCTCCGCCGCCCCGACGTCGACCGTGGCCGAGGCCTCGTTGGGGTTCGGGTCCGGGTCGACCTCCGCCGTCGACGAGGAGACGGTCGCGGTGTTGGTGATGCCGTCGCCCATCTCGAGCGCCGTCACGTCGATCGACATGTAGTACCAGCCCCAGACCTCCATGTCGCCCAGCTCGCAGGTGACCGTCTGGCCGTCGACGTCGCACTCCCCGCCCGTGACCTCGTTGTAGGTGGAGTCGATCCGGAACTGGTCGGGCACGACGTCGGTCACCACGACGTCGGTCGCCACGTTCGGGCCGTAGTTGTCGGCCGTCATCTCGAAGGTGAGCGAGTCGCCGACACCCACGAGCGAGGTCGATGCCCACTTGGAGATGGCCAGGTTGACCTCGGCCTCCGCCACGTCGACCGTCGCGGAGTCCTCGTTGGGCATGCCCCCGTCGACGTCCGGCGTCGAGGACGAGATGGTCGCGGTGTTGGTGATGCCCTCGCCGCTCGCCACCGCCGTCACGTCGACGCTGATGTAGGTGTCGTCGTAGGCATCGAACTCACCCAGCTCGCAGGTCACCGTCTGACCGACGACGCCACAGGGCTCGCCCGTGGCCCCGTTGTAGGTCGAGTCGATGCGGAGCTCGTCGGGGACCACGTCGGTCACCACCACGTCCTGCGCCGCGTCCGGGCCGTAGTTGGAAGGCTGGATCGTGTAGTAGAACGCTTCGCCCACGCTCGCCGACGAGGTCGACGCCCACTTGTCGATCGTCAGGTCGGCCTCGCCCTCGCCCTCGCCGTCGAACGCCTCGGGTGGCAGCTCCTCGGCGGCGGCAGCCACCGGAGCAACGCCCGGAGCGATGGCGGCCATCACCAGGACGAGCAGGATCGCGGCCCGAGCCGCGACACCACGGCGCGTCGCTGAACGCGAAATGAACGACGAACGTGTGCTCACGTCGCCCCCCTATGAAGTTCCCCCCCGACCGCCCTGGCCGAGTGCTGAGAGGATATTCTCCCGCCCTCCTGGCATCAAGGGTCAAGTGCTGCCAGGAGCCGATTGGCGGTGGGCGCCGATCGGGCCGGGGACGCACCGGGAGGACCAGACCATGAGGCACCGCCACCACCGACCGGGCACCGTCGTGCTCCTGGCCGTCGCCCTCGGGCTGGCGGCCGGGTGCTCCGACGGCGACAGCGGCTCGTCATCCACCACCGCGACGACGGCGAGCGGGGCCACGGCCGACGCGTCCGCGCCCGATGAGGGAGCACCCGACGAGGAGGCGCCCGACGAGGAGGCGCCGGACGAGGGCGTGACCTACGAGGTGCCGTTGTCGGCGTCCGACATCGGCCCCGAGCCGGGCGACCCCGACCTGAGCGGGACGGCCACCGTGACCATCCGCGACGACGGCGCCGTCTGCGTCGAGCTCGACCTCGGCGACGGGTTCGTCCCGGTCACCAAGGTCCTCCTGGTCGACGGCCCCATCGCCCAGCAAGGGGGCGTCATCGCCGAGCTGGTCCCCGGGGTCGAGCCGCCCGAGCCGCCCTCCGGCCCGCCCGAGACCGGTGAGGACGGGCGGCCCCTGCCCCGGCCGATCGCCGGCTGTGGCGAGCTTCCCTCGGACCGTTTCGCCGAGCTCCTGGCCGACGAACCAGGGCGCTTCGGGATCACCGTCCGCACCACCGACTTCCCCCAGGGCGCGGTCAAGGGCCAGTTGCCCGCCGGCTGACCGACGACGGCCCTACGGGCAGGTGTTGGGGACGGCCTCGCCGGCGAGGAGCTGGTCGAACCACTCCAGCGCCTGGGGGTAGGCCACGAGGGCGGCACCGACGTGACCGCCAGCGGCCGACAGGACCCGGCGCTCGGCGGCCTGGCCGGCGGCGCACATCCGATCGAAGAGCATCTCGCTGAGGGCGACCGGGACCACCTCGTCGTCGTCGCTGTGGATGATCAGCACCGGGTCGTCGGTGGCCACCCGGCCCGGGTCGTTCTCGGCCGCGAGGTCCGACCACGGCGGCGACGTCAGGCCGTCGGGCTGGAACAGATCCTCGACCGGACCGTCACCGGCGGCCCCGAAGACGTCGCCCACGCAGCCCTGGTCGACCACGTCGAGGCGGTCGACCCCGGCCGGCGTGAGGGCGGCGGCCGGGTCGGCCTCCGGGTAGGCCGCGGCGAAGCCAGCGATCAGCAGGTAGGCGAACCCGACGACGCCCGGTGACGCCGCGGCGGCGAAGATCACCGGCAGCTCCGTGGCCGGAGCGCCGGCGAAGGTGCCGACGACATCGAGGTCCGGCGCCCACTCCCCCGCCACCTGGTTGGCCCACAGGGCGCCGTGGCCACCCTGCGAGTAGCCGGCGATCAACGTCGTCGGAGCCGGGTCGGCGGCGGGCAGGTCGGCGACGGCCAGCGCCGCGTCGATGACGCTGCGGCCCTCGCTCTCGCCCACCAGGTAGGGGTGCCGGCCCGGCGTGCCGAGGCCCTCGTAGTCGGTGACGGCCAGTACCCAGCCCCGCTCGACCGCGGGCCCGGCGAGGGCGAGCTCGGCCGCCCCGCCGTCGTTGCGGGACGGGGCGCACTCGTCGGCGATGCCGGTGGTGCCGTGGGCGATGGTGAGGACGGGCCGCCCTTCGGCGGGCGCGGCACCATCGGGGACCACGACCATGCCGGTGACGGGGATCGGGTCGCCCTGGAGCGACTCGGACAGGTACATCACCCGGTAGGTCGTGGCTCCCTCGACCGCCGACGGCTCGACGACCTGGTACCGCAGCAGGTCCCCGTGCTGCCCGGCCGGCAGCGGGTCGGGCACGGCGAAGAGGTCCGCATCGGCGTCGACCTCCTCGGGCGCGGCGGCCGCGGCTTCGGTGGTCGTCGCGCCGGAGCCCGTTCCATCGTCGGTCGGCGCCTCGGTGGTCGGGGCCGCCCCCGCCGGCTCGTCGCCGTCGTCGCTCCCCCCGCACCCGGCCAGGAGCAGGCCCACCACCACCAACGACACGAGGAACCGACGCTGCATCCGGGCGACGCTACCGGCCAGCCGGCCGACGCCGTTCCAGTACCGCGGAGGAGATTTGAACCCCTGACCTCCTGATCCACAATCAGGCGCTCTAACCAACTGAGCTACCGCGGCGTACCGCCCCGATCATGCTGGCGCCGCCGCCCGACGCGCAACACGGTTGGCCCCAGGGGGCCGCTACCCGCCGAGGCGGGCCCAGACGACCTTGCCGCCGTCGGCGGCCTCCCGCACGCCCCAGGCCGTGCTCAGCGCGTCGACGATGTGGAGGCCGAGGCCCCGCGTGTGCTGCTCGTAGGGGACGCGCTTGACCGGCGGCTCGGGGTCGACATCGGCGACCGACACCTCCACGCACCCCGCGCCCACCAGCCGCACCACGACGACCGAGGTCGACCCGGCATGGACGATGGCGTTGGTGACCAGCTCGCTGGTGACGACCTCGAGGTCGGACAGCTCCTCGAAGCCCCACGTCCCGGCGACCTCGCTGACCTGCTCCCGCACGCCCTCCACCGCGCCGAGGTCGAGGGGCACGTCGATGCGGAGCGGGGCCGGGACGGTCGAGGTCATGGGCGCGTCGGCGGGTCGGGAGCGGCCACGGCGGACAGGCTGCCCACCGACGCCCCGCCCACACACTTCGCCCCGGCTCGTTCGGTGGGCGGGGCGGGCCGCTCCCCGGGCCCGTGGCCGGGCGTGAGGCCCTCGATGTCGGACAGGCGCAGGGGGAGGAAGCGACCGTCGGCCGCGGCGTCGACCGGCTCCACGATCACGCACAGATGGTCGCCGCCCTCGTCGAGCAGGGTGACCGGGCGGGCGACGATGCGCCGGGGCGCGGCGGTGAGGAGCGGCACGCCGTCGGGGCCGGCCTCCCAGTCGCAGCGGGCGAACTTGTCGACCTGATCGCCGCTCAGCGTCCCGAACAGCTCGGCCAGGTCCCGCTGGTCGGCGGTCAGGAAGTGGATCGCCACCAGGGAGGCCAGGCGGACGATCCGACCGGTGTGGTTCGCCTTCGAGAGCCAGACGCAGTAGCGGCGCGGCCCGATGCTGGACTGGGAGTGGAACCCGACCAGGCATCCGGCCCGCTCACCATCGTGGGCGCTGGTGACGACGACCATGGCCGGGTCGAGCGAGGCGGCGATGAGGTCGAAGGCGTCATCGGTCACCCGTCCATCCTGGCCCACCTCGCCCCGTCTCGAACGGGGCCACCCGGGACGGGATCATCGGCGCGACCGCGGCCGGCGCGGCATGCTCCCGAGATGGAACCGCACTACGCCACCGCCTGGGAGGCGGTCGCCGACACCATCCCCGCCGCCACCGCCATGGTCCAGGGCGATCTCCGCCGGAGCTGGGGTGACTTCGAGGCGCGGGCCTCCCGTCTGGCCGGCGCCTTCCTCGCCGCCGGGTTGGGGCCGGGGTCGAAGGTCGGCCTCCTGCTCTACAACGCCCCCGAGTTCATGGAGGCCTACTTCGCGGCGCTCAAGATCCGCGCCGTCCCGTTCAACATCAACTACCGCTACGTCGAGGCCGAGCTGGCCTACCTGTTCGACGACGCGGATGCCGAGGCGCTGGTCCTCCACCGCAGCGTCACCCCCCAGCTCGGTGCCGCCCTCGACGACCGGCCGGCGCTGAAGCTGGTGCTCGACGTCGACGACACCGATGTCACCAGCGGCGGGGCCGGCGGCCACCCGGTCGAGGCCCACCCCCGGGCGCTCGCCTACGAGGAGGTCGTCGCCACCGCCGAGCCGGCCCCGCGCATCGAGCGCAGCGGCGACGACATCTGCCTGATCTACACCGGGGGCACCACCGGCATGCCGAAGGGCGTGATGGCACCGATCGGCGAGGGCCTGGAGAACCTGCTCGCCACGGTCCCGCCGCTGCTCAGCGAGCCGGCGTGCACCGCCGTCGAGGACGCCGTCGCCCTGGCCCGTCGGGCCGACGAGGCCGGCACGCCGTTCACCTGCATCGCCGGCCCCCCGCTGATGCACAACACGGCTATGGGGATGGCGGCCCTCCCGGCCCTGCTGTTCGGTGGGTGCCTGGCCTTCCTGGCCGGTCGCCGCTTCGACTCCCACGAGCTGTGGGACCTGGCGGTGCAGGAGAGGGCGACGTCGATCATCGTGGTCGGCGATGCCTTCGCCCGGCCGATGCTCACCGCGCTCGAGGAGCGCCCGGGCCGCGACCTCTCGTCGGTGACGCTGATCGCCTCGGCCGGAGCCATGTTCTCCACCGAGGTGAAGGAGGGCATCCTCGCCCACGTCCCCAGCGCCGCCATCATCGACATGATCGCCGCCAGCGAGGGCAACATGGGCATGTCGATCTCGGTCGCCGGGGCGGTCGCCCCCACCGGCACCTTCGCCCCCCACCCCGGCGTCATCGTCGTCACCGAGGACGGCCGGCAGGTCGCTCCTGGCAGCGAGGAGCCGGGCATCGTCGCCCTGCCGGGAGGGGCCGCCGGCTACTACAAGGACGAGGAGAAGACGGCCAAGACCTTCAAGGTCATCGACGGCATCCGCTACACGCTCCCCGGTGACTGGGCCACGGTCGCGGCCGACGGCACCCTCACCCTGCTGGGCCGGGGGTCGCAGTGCATCAACACCGCGGGCGAGAAGGTCTTCCCCGAGGAGGTCGAGGAGGTGTTCAAGGCCCTGCCCGCGGTCGAGGACTGCCTGGTGTTCGGGATGCCCGACGAACGCTTCGGCCAACGGGTGGCGGCCGTCGTGTCGAAGGTCGACGCCACGGTCCCCGACGACGACCTGCTCGCCGCGGCCCGCCAGCGGCTGGCGTCCTACAAGCTCCCCCGCCAGCTCCTCACCGTCGCCGAGGTCCCCCGCATGCCGTCGGGCAAGGCCGACTACCCGGCGGCGCGAGCGCTGTTCGAGGAGGGCCGGTGAGCCCGCCCCTGACCGTCGGCGTCCCCGTCGAGGTCAAGACCGACGAGCACCGCGTCGCCCTCACGCCCGACGGCGTGCGGGAGCTGCACGGCCACGGGGTCCCGGTCCTGGTCCAGGCCGGGGCGGGCACGGCCGCCGGCATCCCCGACGACGACTACGCCCGGGCCGGGGCCGAGGTCGTCACCGCGGCCGAGGAGGTCTGGGGCCGGGCCGGCCTGGTGTGCAAGGTCAAGGAGCCCCAGGACGACGAGCTCCGCCTGCTGCGTGACGACCTGGTGCTGTTCACCTACCTCCACCTGGCCGCCTACCCCGAGGTGGCCGATGCCCTCCTGGCCGCCGGCACCACCGGCGTCGCCTACGAGACCGTGCAGACCGCCGACGGCGCCCTCCCGCTGCTGGCCCCGATGAGCGAGGTGGCCGGCCGGATGAGCGTCCAGGTCGGCGCCCACTTCCTCGAACGCCACAACGGCGGGCGGGGCGTGCTGATGGGCGGTGCCCCCGGCGTCCGACCGGCGCGGGTGGTCGTCCTCGGGGCCGGCAACGTGGGCTGGAACGCGGCGTGGATGGCGGCCGGGCTCGAGGCCGAGGTCGACCTGCTCGACCGCAACGTCGACCGGCTCCGGTTCATCGACCAGATCCAGATGGGCCGCATCACGACGCTGGCGTCGAACCGGGGCCAGGTCGAGCGGGCCGTGCTCGACGCCGACCTGGTGATCGGGGCGGTGCTGGTCGCCGGGGGCAAGGCTCCCGTCGTCGTCGACGAGGACCTGGTCCGGGCCATGAAGCCGGGTTCCGTCGTGGTCGACATCGCCATCGACCAGGGCGGCTGCATCGCCACCTCGCACGAGACGACCCACCGAGACCCGACCTTCGTCCTCCACGACGTCGTCCACTACGCCGTCGGCAACATGCCCGGCGCCGTGCCCCACACGTCCACCTTCGCCCTCACCAACGTGACGCTCCCCTACCTGGCCGAGCTGGCCGTCCACGGCGTCCGGGCCGCGGTCGACGCCGACCCGGCGCTGGCCCGCGGCGTCAACACCTGCGCCGGTCAGGTCGTCAACGAGACGGTGGCCGACGCCCTCTCCCGGCCCCACACGCCCCTCTCCGAGGTCACCACCTCGGTCCGGTCCTGAACGGGACGAGCAGGTAGCCGGCCACGCCCGGCGTCAGCTTCCTGGTGAGGCGGGCGACCTCGTCCCGGCTGGCGTCCTCGACGATCAGACGGGCATGCGACGCATGGCGCCACACCGCGAACAGGACCTCGACCGGTTTCCGGAGCTCGTCGAGCAGGTTCGGGCCGAGAGATCACCGACGTCGTGTGCAGGGTCTTCGCTGCAGGCGGCGTCCCGTCACCATGGACGCCCACTGACCGGCGTCGTCCTGGTCGGCCGCGCCGCGCTCCGGACGGCCATCGATGAGGCCCTTCGTGCCGACCCGACCGGACCAACCCGACCGCACCGACCCGGGCCCGCGCCGGTGTCCCGCCGGGTGGTTCGGCCTGGCGGGTGGTGGCGGTTGGGTGGGTTGGCCCCTTCGGTGGTCGGGGGTTGCTCACCGCTGGTGGCTGGTGGTGGGTGGTTCCCGGGTGGGGTGCCTGCGTCAGGCGGCGGGTCGTCGGTGCTCGACGGTGTGGGGTGGCGGGCCGGTGGTGGTGGTGTCGAAGGTGACCCACTTCTTGTGGAGCCGTTCGCCGGTGGGGGCTTGGTAGGGGGCCACGATGGGCATGTCGTCGTGCCCGGGTGGTCGGGCCTTCCCGGGGGCGATGACGAGGCCGTGTTGGTTGGTGAAGACCAGGCCCTTGGGGTCATCGGCGTTGCCGGTGATGCCGAGGAGGCCTTGGTGGTGCATGCGGTGGTGGGTGGAGCAGAGGCAGCACAGGTTCCAGGTGACGGTCTCGCCGTCGTCTTCCCAGTGGACGATGTGGTGCACCTGCAACCACAACGTCGAGCCGCAGCCGGGGACCCGGCACCGGTAGCGGTCGCGGTGCTCGATCAGGCGGCGGACCTTCCGGGGTGGGGTCCGCTGCGCCCGACACGTCGACACCGGCACGCCCGCCTCGGTCCAGACGACCTCGATGGCACAGTCACAGGTCAGGTACCGGCGCAGCCACGGCGGCAACGCAGGCCCGCCGTGGACCTCCGCCCGCCACTGGTCACCATCGATGGGCCGTTCGAGGTGGAGGTGCACCGTGGCCCGGGCCGGGCGCTCCGCACCGGAGGCATCGTGGCCGAGCGCGGAGGTGGCGACACCCACGAGGGCGTCGGCCCACCCGATGCGGGGCACGCCCAGCTCGGCATCGGTGCCTGTCGTCGTGGAGCGGCCCTCCGCCGCGGCGGCGTCCTTGGCGGCCTGGCGGGCGGCGTCGTGGAGCCGGTCCCGCGAGGCCCGCAGGGCGTCCTCGACGACCTTGCCCTCCTCGGCGCCCAACCGGACCCGTGCCCACCACTGGCCGTCGTCGTCGGACCCGAACGAGACCTCCCGTCGGGTCTCCCGCGGTTCGGCGGGGGCTTCGACGTCGAAGTCGTAGGGCCTGGTGGCCTCGCGGATCTGGTGCACCGTGGCCTGGACGGCCAGGTCGCACACCGACGCCTCATAGGCAGCCGGCGTGTAGCGGGCCACCGTGGCGGCCTGGTCCAACGACAACCGCCCCTCCACCAGCAACTGGGTCGTCACCGGCAGCTCTTCGGCCCGAGACGCGACCAGCACCACCCGACGCGCCGTCACCCGCGCCAGCCCGGCCTTGAGCATCAGCCACTGCACCGGCGAATGCACCCCCCACCCCGACCACCAGTCCTCCCGCAGGGCCTCCACCGTCACCGCGACCAGCGCCCCATCAGCCGCGTTGCACACACCGGCCGCACCCGCGACACGACCCTCGAACGCCCGGACCTCACCCTCGGACCGCCCCCGCACCCCAGTGCTCGCCACCGTCTTCATCGCCATGACCCCCAGTATGAACAGGGGGTGTGACAATGAAGCCGGAGGCGCCGCCGGCCCTGGTCAGGCCCCGTCCGAGCGGGACACGCGGTAGCCGGCCACGCCGAAGGCGACGACGGCACCGACGACGACGAGCCCGAGGGCGAACCCACCCTCGTAGAGCAGGCGCCGCCCCAGGTCCTCGTCGGCCGCGACCACCGACAGCTCACCGCGGGCCCAACGGTGGAGGACCGGGAGCTCGTCGCCCGGCTCGACATCGACATCGGTGGCGGTGAGCATGACCTCGGCCCGGACCGGCCGACCGTCGACGGGCACCACGACCCGGGCCGTGTCGGAGAGGCCCCGCCAGAGGTCGACCGACTGGACGGTCGCCACCGCCGGGGTGCCGCTCCGGTGCGCCTGCCGGGCGTCGACCAGGTCGACGGCGAAGCCCAGCCCGACCGCAGCGGTGAGCGCGAGCACGACGGCCCCGGCGGCGAGCCGGCCCCGTGGCCTCGCCGTCCGGGACACGCGGAGCAGCCCGCCTCGCGGCCGGCGGGCCTGGCGGCGGCGTCCTTCCCCCGGTCCCGACACGAGCCCGGAGGCTAGAGGGACGAGCGGGCCCGGACGCTCACGCTGGGGGCTCGGATGCCGAGCGAGCCGGGACGTCGAGGCCCGTGTCCGACCGCCGGGCCGACACCCGAATCGCGTGTGACGTCGGTCTGACCTGGGGTGGGTGGTCTCAAGTACGAGCGCTCCTGGTCGATGGGTCGGGCGCTGCATCCCATGCGCGCCCCCCGGCCCCATCCCGGAAAGCGACACAACGCCGTGCCTCACGACGCACCACTGCCCACCCCATCCGCCGCACCCGCGGCCCCCCGGCCCCGCCGCAGGGGACGGTTGGCCCTCCTGGCCACCACCCTGATCGCCGCCGCGGTGGCCGTCGTGGTGGCCACCGCGCCCACTCCGGCCGCGGCGGGACCGGCCCCGGTGATCCGGGCCTACGTGCCGCTGCGCACCAACCACTTCCAGGGCTACCTCGAGTCCGTCAACTCGGCGGCCGACACCACGGTCCGCTACACGGTGGGCATCACCAACCAGGCGCCCGGTGCCGTCCTCTACTACGACCACCACGAGGATGGCTTCGAGGCCGACATCGCCAACCCGGTCCAGTCGACGACCCTGGTCTTCGGCGACGGCAACCCGGCCAACGGCAACGCGGCCACCTACTGCGGCACCCGCTGCGCCGGAGACGTGCTCCCGCAGGGCGCGGCGATGGTGGTCCGCAACGACATCCCGACGCCCCGGACCTCGGCCGTGTTCTTCGACGGCGGCGACAAGGTGGCCTCGACCCGCGGGTTCGTCCTCACCGCCGGCGGCTTCACCGTCCCCCTCAACTCGGTGCTCTCCGGCGTGGTGTCCTCCTACGACACCACCAAGTACGGCCGGACCTTCACCGTGCCCGTCGGCGAGAACACCGCCTACCCCTCCGGCACCACCCACGCCTTCTCCTACACCGGCATGACGCTGATGGCGGCCAACAACGGCACGGTGGTCAACGTCGACCGGGACGCCAACGGCACGATCGACGAGACCCACACCATCAACGAGGGCCAGGAGGTCTTCGTCGACGGCGGGCTCCGCCAGGGGGCGAAGGTCACCACCTCGGCCCCGGTGCAGGCCCACCTCCTCACCGGCCGTCGCACCAGCGCCTACGAGGCCCGGTCCTACACGCTGTTCCCCGACGAGGTCCTCACCAACGACTACCTGAGCCCGGCCGGCTCCAGCGTGTCCAACTTCCGGACCATCAACTACATCCACAACCCCGGCACCTCGACGATCACCGTCACGCCGACCTGCACCGGCTGCTCCGGCACCTTCACGGTGGCCCCCGGCGCCACCCACTCCTTCCCCTCCCCGCTCAACCAGGCGGTCCGGTTCTCCACCAGCGGGGCGACCTTCGTCGGCATCGCCGCGGTCGGCTCGCAGTCGGGCGCCCAGCCCGGCGGTGGCACCAACCAGGCCCACATCTGGGACTGGGGCTTCACCATGTTGCCGACGGCGCAGCTCACCACCCAGGTCGCCCTCGGGTGGGCACCCGGCAACTCCAACGTGCCGACGACCACCAGCGGGAGCGAGGCCCGCTACGACCCGGTCTGGGTCTCGACCCTGAACGCCACCACGGTCTACGTCGACTACGACGGCGACCCGGCCACCGGTGCCATCGCCGGCCCCGACTGCTTCGGCGCCCGCCATGACGCCGCCTACCCGGTCACCGCCCTGGCCAGCACCAAGATCCACGACCCCAACGACGGCGACATGACCAGCGCCCGGATCTACACGTGCGACGGCACCAAGATCGCCGGCGCCTGGGGGCAGGACCCCAGCATCGCCAGCCAGACCGCCCCCGGCTTCGACGCCGGTTACACGATCATCCCGACCACGTCGATGCTGGTCGAGAAGAGCGCCACCCTCGCCGACGACGTCGACGGCGACGGCGGCTTCGGCCCCGGCGACACCATGACCTACGAGGTGGCGATCGCCGACGTCGGCGCCCTGGCCTTCACCGAGGTCGTGGCCGAGGACATCCTCCCCCCCGGCGTGGAGTACGTGCCCGGCTCGACCCGGCTGGTCACCGACGGCGGCACGATCGTCATCGCCGACGATGCCGTGCCGCCGGCCTCCACCCCGTTCCCGCTGGACGAGGACGGCGGGCTGTCGCTGCCCGACATCGCGTCCGGTGAGACCGTCTACCTCCGCTTCGACACCCGCATCGCGGAGCCCTGGGACCTCTCGACGACGATCGTCGGCAACACCGTGTGCATCGTGGCGGCCGAGGACACTGCCTGCGACACGGACCAGACCCCCCTCGCCGTCGCCGACGTGTCCCTCACCAAGACCGTGCGCGGCACCGCGCCGCAGTACGTGAACGACCAGGTCACGTTCCGCATCGGCGTCGCCAACGCCGGCCCCGACACCGCGGCCGGGGTCGAGGTCACCGACCTCCTCCCCGCCGGCCTGGAGTTCGTCTCGGCCAGCCCGAGCGTCGGCGCCTACGACGACGCCACCGGACTGTGGACCGTCGGCAACGTCGCGGTGGGCGCCACGCCGTACCTCGACATCACCGCCCGCGTGGTCACCGCCGACCCGGTGACCAACTTCGCCGAGGTCACCGCGATGGGCTCGGTCGACCCCGACTCCACGCCGGCCGAGGGCCCGCTCGGCCCCGACGACCCGCCCGACGAGGACGACGAGGACTCCGCCGACGTCGACGTCGAGGCGCGCATCGACCTCGAGGTGGCCAAGGCCGTCACCAACGGTCCCCTGGCCGACGGCACCACCGAGTTCACCGTCTCGGTCAGCAACACCTTCCCGGCCGACGCGACCGGCGTCGTCGTCACCGACCACCTGCCCGCGGGCGCCACCTTCGTGTCGGCCACCCCGGGCGCCGGCACCTACGACGGAGCCACCGGCGTGTGGACCGTCGGCACCGTGCCGGCCAACAGCTCGCGCGCCCTGGTGATCCGCTACCGGTTCGCGTCCTTCCCGGTCACGAACTTCGCCGAGGTCACCGCCGCCGACCAGACCGACGTCGACTCCCAGCCGGGTGAGAACCCGCTCGACGCCGACAACCCGCCCGACCAGGACGACGAGGCTCAGGTGACCGCCACCTCGACGTTCATCGACCTGGAGGTCGGGAAGTCGGTCGTGCCGCCGGCGTACGTGGGTGGCGACGCCACCTTCACCGTCACCGTGCACAACGACGGTCCCGCCGACGCCACCGGCGTCGAGGTCACCGACCAGCTCCCGGCCGGCCTGACCTACCAGAGCTCGTCGACCGCCGCCGGCAGCTACGACGACGCCACCGGCGTGTGGACCGTGGGCGACGTGCCCGTCGGCGCCACCCGCACGCTCACCATCGTGGCCCGGGTCGACACCGGCTCGGCGGTCGTCAACACCGCCGAGGTCACCGACGCCGACCAGACCGACGTCGACTCGACGCCCGGCAACGGCGTCGAGGGCGAGGACGACCAGGCCAGCGCCGGCCTCGACGTGTCCGGCGCCAGCATCGGCGACCGGGTCTGGGACGACGCCGACGGTGACGGCGCCCAGGACGACGACGAGGACGGCCTCACCGGCGTCACCGTCACCCTCCTGCGCGACGTCGACGGCGACGGCACCTACGAGACCACCGTCGCCACCACGACCACCGGCACCGACGGTGCCTACTCCTTCACCGACCTGCCGCCCGGCGACTACCGCGTGGTCGTCGACGCGAGCACCGTGCCCGCCGGCTACGTGGCCACCACGGACACGACCTTCGACCGCACCCTCGCCGCCGGCGAGGCCGTGACCGATGCCGATGCCGGCTTCGGTCGGACGGCCGACCTCGAGCTGGACAAGGCCCTGGTGGCCCCGCTGCCGACCCACACCGGTGACACCGCCACCTTCGAGGTGACGGTCACCAACCAGGGCCCGGCCATCGCCACCAACGTGGTCGTGTCCGACCAGTTGCCCACCGCGCTGGGCTACGACGCCGCCACCTCGGCCACCCAGGGCGCCTACGACCCGGCCACCGGCCTGTGGGCCGTCGGCACCCTCGCCCCGGGCGCCAGTGCCACCCTGACCCTGGTGACGACCGTCCACAGCGACGCCTCGATCACCAACTACGCCCAGGTCGCCTCCGTCGACCAGACCGACCCCGACTCGACGCCGGGCAACGACTCGGGTGACGAGGACGACGACGACACGGCCGTGGTCGACGTCGACCCGCTGGCCGACCTGTCGCTCGACAAGACGCTGACCGGCGCCCCCGCCCATGTCGGCGACGACGCCACCTTCACCCTGACCGTCACCAACGACGGCCCCAGCGCGGCGACCGGTGTGACCGTCGTCGACCAGCTGCCCGCCGGGCTGACGTACAAGAGCGCCACCGGCGCCGGGAGCTACGACGCCGCGACGGGCGTGTGGACGATCGGCAACATCGCCCCTGGTGACAGCGCCTCGATCGCCATCGTCGCCACCGTCACGGTGCCCTCGGTGACCAACCGGGCCGAGATCGCGACGTCCGACCAGGACGACCCCGACTCGACGCCGGGCAACGGCTCCGACGACGAGGACGACGACGACACCGAGATCGTCACCGTCGACCCGCGCATCGACCTGGAGCTGACCAAGAGCGCCACCTCGCCGACCTACGTCGGCCAGGACGCCACCTTCACCCTCACCCTGGCCAACCGGGGCCCGTCCCCGGCCACGGGCGTCACCGTCGACGACCCGCTCCCCGCCGGCCTGACCTTCGGGGCCGCCACGCCGAGCCAGGGCAGCTACGACGACGCCACCGGCGTGTGGGACGTGGGCGACCTGCCCCCGTCCGGCTCCGCCACCCTGTCGATCACCGCCCGCCTCGACGTCCCCGGCCCGGTCCGCAACGTCGCCGAGGTGGCGACCGCCAACGAGGACGACGTCGACTCGACGCCCGGCAACGGCGCGACCGACCCGGCCGAGGACGACCGGGACGACGCCGAGGTCGGCGCGCCCGGCGGCTCGATCGGCGACCGCGTCTGGGCCGACACCGACGCCGACGGCGACCAGGACCCCGGCGAGGACGGCATCGACGGCGTGACCGTCACCCTCCTCCGTGACGTCGACGGCGACGGCACCTACGAGACGACCGTCTCGACCACCGTCACGAGCGGTGGCGGCGCCTACGCCTTCACCGACCTGCCCCCGGGCGACTACCGGGTCGTGGTCGACGCCGACACCGCGCCGAGCGGCTCGGTGCCCACCACCGACACCACCTTCGACGTGACCCTGGCTCCCGGCCAGGTGGTCGACGACGCCGACGCCGGCTTCACGACGGCGGCGGACCTGACCCTGACCAAGGTCCTGACCGACACGCCCGACTACGTGGGTGACACCGCCACCTTCGAGGTGACGGTGACCAACAACGGCCCGGCGACCGCCACCGGCATCGTGGTCAGCGACCCGCAGCCGGCCGGCCTGCTGTTCCAGTCGACGACCGCCACCCAGGGCACCTACGACGACGCCACCGGCCTCTGGGCCGTCGGCACCCTCGCCGTCGGCGAGAGCGCCACGCTCACCGTCGTGGCCCGGGTCGACGTGACCAACCTGGTGACCAACGAGGCCGCCATCGTCGAGGTCGACCAGCCCGACCCCAACCCGGGTGACGAGGAGGACGACGAGGACGTCGACGTCGACCCGCTGGTCGACCTCGAGCTGACCAAGGTCCTGACCGACACCCCGACCCACCTGGGCCAGGACGCGACCTACGAGGTCCGTCTCCTGAACCGGGGCCCGTCGACGGCCACCGGCGTCGAGGTCACCGACCTCCTCCCCGCCGGCCTGACCTTCGTCTCGGCCACCCCGGACGTCGGCGCCTACGACGACGCCACCGGTCTCTGGACCGTCGGCTCGCTGGCCGCCGGCGGCACCGCCACCCTCGAGGTGGTGGCCACCGTCGAGGCCCTGACCACGACCAACACCGCCGAGGTCACCGCGGCGAACGAGGACGACCGTGACTCGACGCCGGACAACGACGACCCCGACGAGGACGACCAGGACAGCGTCGAGCTCACCGTCGACCCGCTGGTCGACCTGGAGCTGACCAAGGACGGCGTCGCCCCGGCCCACGCCGGCCAGGACGCCACCTTCACCCTGACCCTGGTCAACCGGGGCCCGAGCGTCGCCACTGGCGTCGAGGTCACCGACCTCCTCCCCGCCGGCCTGACCTTCGTCTCGGCCACCCCGAGCGTCGGCACCTACGACGACGCCACCGGCATCTGGACCGTCGGCACCGTCGCCGTCGGCCCCGACGAGGCCGAGACCCTGGAGATCGTCGCCACCCTCGGCGTCACCACCCCGGTCACCAACGTGGCCGAGGTGACCGATGCCGACCAGGACGACGTCGACTCCACCCCGGGCAACGGCGCCACGACCGAGCCCGAGGACGACCGTGACGACGTCACCGTCTCCGCCGGCGGCGGCTCGATCGGCGACCGGGTCTGGGTCGACCTCGACTTCGACGGCGACCAGGATGCGGGCGAGCCCGGCCTCGGCGGCGTCACCGTCACCCTCCTCCGGGACACCGACGGCGACGGCGACTACGAGACGACCGTCGACACGATGGTCACCGGCCCCGACGGCTCCTACCGGTTCGACGGGCTGCTGCCCGGCGACTACCGGGTGGTCGTCGACACCGACACCGTCCCGAGCGACCACACCGCCACCACGGACACGACCTTCGACGTGACCCTGACCGCGGGCCAGGTCGTCGACGACGCCGACGCCGGCTTCACCCCGGTGGCCGACCTCCGGCTCACCAAGGAGCTGGACGGCGACGCCCCGACCCACGTGGGCGACGAGGCCACCTTCGTGATCGACGTGATCAACGACGGCCCGGCCGACGCCACCGGCGTGGTGGTCGACGACCTCCTGCCCGCCGGCCTCACCTTCGTCTCGGCCACCGCCACCCGCGGCACCTACGACGAGGCCACCGGTGTCTGGACGATCGGCGCCATCCCCGACCGGGGCCGGGCCACGCTGACCGTGGTCGTCACGGTCGACACCGACGAGCCGGTCGTGAACACGGCCGAGGTCGTCGAGTCCGACCAGTACGACCCGACCTCGACGCCGGGCAACCACGACCCCGACGAGCACGACCAGGACTCCGTCGAGGTGGATGTCGACCCGCTGGCCGACCTGTCGGTCACCAAGGAGGTCACCGACGCCCCGACGTACCTGGGTGACGAGGCCACCTTCACCGTGACCGTCACCAACGACGGCCCGTCCGACGCCACCGGCGTCGAGGTCACCGACCTCCTCCCCACCGGCCTCACCTTCGTCTCGGCCGACCCCAGCGTCGGCACCTACGACGACGCCACCGGCCTCTGGACCATCGGCGACCTCGCCAACGGCAGCTCCGAGACCCTCGTCGTGGTCGCCCGCGTCGACGCCCTCACGGCCACCAACACCGCCGAGCTCACCGGCGCCGACCAGGACGACCCCGACTCCACCCCGGGCAACGACGACCCCGACGAGGACGACCAGGACTCCGTCGACATCACCGTCGACCCCCTG
>CAYQGF010000011.1:0-26263 GCA_964416885.1 uncultured Iamiaceae bacterium | reverse complement strand
ACGGGTTCCGTGACGTCGCCGACCAGCTCGTCCCCGCACCCGCGGGGGTCATCCGTACGGCGACGGCTTCGCTAGCCCTCAGGAGGCCTCGTCCCCGCACCCGCGGGGGTCATCCTGGTCGCAGTCGGCTCGGGTCGTGGGGTCGAGCCTCGTCCCCGCACCCGCGGGGGTCATCCGTGCCAGTGGCCGGGGACGTCGGCGTCTCCCAGCTCGTCCCCGCACCCGCGGGGGTCATCCGCTGGCTACGGGTTCCGTGACGTCGCCGACCAGCTCGTCCCCGCACCCGCGGGGGTCATCCGGCCCCGGGACCACGCCATGCAGCGCCGGCCCCCTCGTCCCCGCACCCGCGGGGGTCATCCGCCCTGCTCGGCCAGGTGCTCGACCGCCTGCGCCTCGTCCCCGCACCCGCGGGGGTCATCCCCAACGGCCCAGCGCCGGCCCGCCGAGCGCGGTCTCGTCCCCGCACCCGCGGGGGTCATCCCCCTGTGACCAGGGGAAACGTAGCGGATCCTGGCTCGTCCCCGCACCCGCGGGGGTCATCCCACGCCGACGACCCCGGCGACGAGGCTGAGGACCTCGTCCCCGCACCCGCGGGGGTCATCCCCACGTCGTCGTCGTCAACGCCGACATCGACTGCTCGTCCCCGCACCCGCGGGGGTCATCCGAAGAGCACGAAGACCAGGAACTCCAAGGCGTTCTCGTCCCCGCACCCGCGGGGGTCATCCTGGTCGGGCGCCAACGGGGGCGTCACCCGCCACCTCGTCCCCGCACCCGCGGGGGTCATCCCGGGTGGTTCGGGTCGTCGCTGTCCCAACCGGGCTCGTCCCCGCACCCGCGGGGGTCATCCCGATCCATGAAGCCCCCGGGTGGCAACCCCGGGCTCGTCCCCGCACCCGCGGGGGTCATCCCGGCCAGGTCAGGGGCACCCACGGCTCCGCCCACTCGTCCCCGCACCCGCGGGGGTCATCCGCAGACGACGAACACCACCGCCGCGGACAGGCACTCGTCCCCGCACCCGCGGGGGTCATCCGTCGAGCGTCCCGCCCCATCCGCCCCACCGGCGCTCGTCCCCGCACCCGCGGGGGTCATCCCTTCGACGAGGTGGTAGCGGCCCTCACCGAGCTCTCGTCCCCGCACCCGCGGGGGTCATCCTGCTGTGAGCGGGTCGGGTCGGCCGTGGCATGCCTCGTCCCCGCACCCGCGGGGGTCATCCCAGGCGGGTGAGCTGACCGGCGGAGCGGATCAGCTCGTCCCCGCACCCGCGGGGGTCATCCCCACAAGCCCGAGCTGCTGTTCGTCCTGGCCGGCTCGTCCCCGCACCCGCGGGGGTCATCCGGTGAACACCTACCTGCCCGCCCCGCTCAAGAGCTCGTCCCCGCACCCGCGGGGGTCATCCGCTCACTCACCATCACTGGGCGATCGAGGGCCGCTCGTCCCCGCACCCGCGGAGGTCATCCGGCGGAGGTGCTGGCGTCGACGTTCGATGTCGACTCGTCCCCGCACCCGCGGGGGTCATCCGCGGTCATGCAGGATGCCGAGCTGGTCAAGGCCCTCGTCCCCGCACCCGCGGGGGTCATCCCACCCGGTCGCGCTCGGGGAGGTCGGTGCGGTCCTCGTCCCCGCACCCGCGGGGGTCATCCGCAGGCCCCGTCGGGGCCGGTGGGGAAGTGCCCCTCGTCCCCGCACCCGCGGGGGTCATCCCCCACGGGTCGGGGACCTCAGGCATCGGTGGCTCTCGTCCCCGCACCCGCGGGGGTCATCCTTCGGGCCGGACGATGGGGCGAGGGACCAGGCGCTCGTCCCCGCACCCGCGGGGGTCATCCCTCGACCATCCCTCACCTCCAAACGCAGTACGGCTCGTCCCCGCACCCGCGGGGGTCATCCGGTGGATCTGGTCTGACGTCCTGGACGTTCACGCTCGTCCCCGCACCCGCGGGGGCATCCCGAGCACACCGAGCGCACCGACACCGGCGAGCACTCGTCCCCGCACCCCGCGGGGTCATCCGTTCTTCTCGCAGTTGGGCTACACCGGCGAGCACTCGTCCTCGCACCCGCGGGGGTCATCCGGGCGTCATCTCGCCCATCCTGCGATCAGTGGCCTCGTCCCCGCACCCGCGGGGTCATCCGGCCGCCGAGGCCGCCGTGCTCGCCGTCGGCATCTCGTCCCCGCACCCGCGGGGGTCATCCGCACCCCGGGACTCGTACGGCCTGGACGGCACACTCGTCCCCGCACCCGCGGGGGTCATCCCTGCTCGAAGGGCAGCCCGGTGGCCTTGCGGACCTTGTCCCCGCACCCGCGGGGGTCATCCCCAGTGGTGTCCGTAGGGGGACCGCAGCAGGAGCTCGTCCCCGCATCCGCGGGGGTCATCCGAAGGGGAACCACGCGAAGCACCACGAGGGCGACTCGTCCCCGCACCCGCGGGGTCATCCCCGGCGGTCCTCCTTCAGGCCGTTCTTGCCGGCCTCGTCCCGGCACCCGCGGGGGTCATCCGAGCCGTAGCGACGTCGTCCGAGATGGGATTTCCTCGTCCCCGTACCCGCGGGGGTCATCCCCGCAGGTCGTGCTCGGCCATCAGGGCGCCTCCCTCGTCCCCGCCCCCACGGGGTCATCCGCTACTGTTCAGAAGCTCGCCACCCACCTGGCCCTCGTCGCCGCACCCGCGGGGGTCATCCGTCGCCCGGCTTGACCGGGTCGCGCCAGATGGTCTCGTCCCCGCATCCGTGGTCGGAGGTGTCGAGGATCGCCGACGGCCACTCGTCCCCGCAGCCGCGGGGGTCATCCCTGGTACGCGCCTGAGGCACTGGAGCCAGGGTTCTCGTCCCCGCACCCGCGGGGTTATCCGTCCTCCACGTTGTCGCCCACCTTGCGCGAGGCCTCATCCCCGCACCCGCGGGGTCATCCGCGGAGTGGTGGTCGACGGGGGGGCCGGCATCCCCGTCCCCGCAGCTGCGGGGGTCATCCGGTGTGGCGGAGGCCGTGCGGCGTGACTGGGCGCTCGTCCCCGCATCCGCGGGGGTCATCCCAGGTAGACGGCGGCACACACGGCCGGCTCGGCCTCGTCCTCGCGGGGGTTATCCCTGGAAGGCCAATCAGCGACTCGCGCGCGCCGCGGCGTCCCCGCACCCGCGGGGGTCATCCGCCGATCTTCGGCTTGTTGGGGCCGCGGCTGGCCTCGTCCCCGTAACTGCGGGGCTGATCCCGTGGGGAAGTCGCCGGGCGGCCTGGCGCGGGTCTCGGTGGTGCATCGCGTCCCCACATCCGCGGGCTCTGGGGGTGTCGCCGCCCCCCGACGCGGCAGCCGTGGGTCATCCCAGCGGTCTGCCTCGTCCGCGGCACGGGACATCTACGTCCCCGCGCCCGTGGGTTGGCTCGAACGAGCATGGCATCCTGGACGACGTCCTTGTTTCGTCCCCGCTCGGCGGGGGTCATCCATCGTGACGCCGGATAGCGACGGTCGGTCGCCCTTGTCCCCGCCCTCAGGCGGGGGTCGTCTGGTCTCTCGATCGTTGGCGTCGCTGCAGCGAACAGCGGCACCGGGCCCCTGATACGTCTGGCTCCCTGCGAGTACCGTCACTTCGCAGTGCGGCTTGGCTATGTCGTCGTCGATGTCGAGACGACGGGTCTGCAACCTCTCCACGATCGGGTCATCGAGGTCGCGGCCGTTCAGGTTGCGCCCGACCTGTCGATCGAACGGTCCTGGTCCTCGGTCGTGCGTGGTCGTGGATCGGCCGGGGCTTCGGCCATCCATGGGCTGTCGGTCGACGACCTCCTCGTGGCGCCGGCCTTCGACCGTGTCGTCGACGCCCTCGAAGCGATGATGGCGGGCCGAGAGCTCGTTGCGCACCGTGCCAGCTTCGACCGATCCTTCCTCGACGCCGAGTTTCGACGTGTAGGGCGTCGGCTGATGGGCGGAGCCCATTGCACCCGCGCGATGGCGACGTCGCTGGGCCTACCCCGATCCCTCAGCGGGCTGTGCCATGCCCTCGACCTTCCGCCTCGGCGACGGCATCGGGCCCTTCCCGATGCCCATATGGCAGCGGAGGCGTTCGTCGCCATGTCTCGCACCAATGGTCCACCGATATCTCAACGACCGATCGAGGTCTGGTCGATCCGTCGCTGAAATCAGCACACGGCTTCGCTGCCTTACCCGATCAGCCTCAGGCGGCGGGTGAGGAGGGGGAGGATGCGCTCGTCATCGGGGAGGAAGCCGCCGGAGCGGTCGGCTGCGGCGAGGGCTTCCTCGGCCAGGGCGCGGGCGTCGGAAAGGGGGAGGTCCGTGACGACGAGGTCGGGGTCGGCGCGGGCGTCGGTGGTGATGGTGCCGATCGCGGGGCCGACCCAGAGGTCGCGGGCGATGCCGCCGTCGTCGCCGTCGACGAGGAGGCCGGCGCTGTGGTCGTGGCCGGCGGCGGTGAACCCGATGACGACGCTCAGTTGGGCCTCGTCGGGAGCCCCGATGGTGACGGCGGCGACCGGTGCCTCCCGACCGATGCTGAGGTCGGCATCGCGGCCCTCGGCGGTCTGGTCGGCGAGCCACTCCCGGTGGGCTCGGCGGAGGGGGTCGGCGTCGCGGTGGTCGACGACCGCGGCCAGAGCGGCGAGCGCTGCCGGGGCCAGGGGATCGTCGGAGCCGGCCAGCCCCGCGCCCAGGTCGACGTAGAAGGCCCGCGGCATCTCCTCGGCGGCGAAGGAGGTGATGGCCATCTCGCCCGCCCACTGCTCGAGCACGACACCGGGCGCCGGATGGCCCGGCGGGATGGCCTGGCCCGCCGTGACGAGCACGGTGGTCACGAGCTGCTCGATCGTCGGGTCGACGAGGCCGGACACATCGGGCCGGTGTCGACGGCCGCTCGCCGGCGGGGACGTCCGGCCCGAGCGGGAGGTGCGGGTGGGGCCGCCCGGGCCGCGGTGGTGGCGTCCTCGCTTCGGGCTCATCCGGTGAGGCTACGTCCGACCTCCGAGCCACCCCGACGACGGCTGGACCTTGCGGGGCGAACCGGTGTTCGGTACGGTCGGGCGGGTCGTCGCACCGAGCCCTGGTGGCGGGCTGTCGAACCGGGGCGACGACCGCGCCGCCCGGGGGTGCCCTCCGTCCTGCCCCCGCGCGCGCCCGCCGACCCCTCGCCCGCGTGACGCTCAGACGAGCGCGGCCCGAGACCCGCGCGGGCGAGCACCGTCCCGCCCCTCGGTGGCCGGGGCGCTGCCGGCGCGCCCCTCGGGTCGGGCCGACGTGGCCTCGCTGACCCGTTCACCCGCCAGTGGCCGCCGGGCGCTGCCGGCGCGTCCGTCGGGTCGGGCCAGCCCCGGTCCGGGGACCGGATGAGGTCGGATGAGGCCGGACGGGGATCGGTCCGGGACCAGATGGGGTCGGCCCGGCACCGATCCGGCACCGTCCGGACCGATCCGGCCCCGGGACCGATCCGGCACCGGACCGATCCGGCACCGTCCGGAGTCGGCCCGGGGGTGTTTCGGCCCCTGCCGTGGGGGCGAGTGGCCGGCGCCCTCCGCGACGCTGCGGCGAACGGGGGGCGCCGTCGTCCGATCGGACGGCGAGACGGCGGCGGCGCCCACCGGACGCGTGGGCGCTGCTGCCGTGCGCGTGGCAGGCTGCTCGACCATGACAGCAGTCCAGGAGGCGCTGGCCGCGGCGCCGCTGCACCCGTGGAACGACGGCAGCCCGCCCCCGCCGCCGGCGGCTGAGGGCCGGGCGCTCCGTCGCCTCACCGCCGACCAGGTCGCCCACTACGCCGAGCATGGCTACGTCCGCATCGACGACGTCTTCGACCCCGAGCGGCTGGCGGCCGTGGGCCGGGCCATCGACCCCCACGACGAACGGGTCAACGACCTCCTCCACCAGATGGGGGGCCGGGTGTCGGTGGCGGCGGCCGACATCCTCACGATCACCCTCCACCTCTCGACCTTCGACGCCGGCTGCCGCGGTCTCGCCTACGACCCGGCCATCGCCGACATCGTCCACGACCTGGTCGGCCCGGACGCCCGTCTCTACTGGGACCAGGCCGTCTACAAGCGGCCCCACACCGACGATGTCGTCCCCTGGCACCAGGACAACGGTTACGGCTACGTCGAGCCCCAGGAGTACCTCACCATCTGGGTCCCGCTCGGTGACGCCACCCTCGACAACGGCACCGTCTGGGTCGTGCCCGACGGCCACCGGCGCGGCACCCTCGTCCACGCCGAGACCGCGGAGGGCCAGCGCTGCCTGCCCGAGGTCACCGACGGTGCGACGGCGGTCGAGCTGCCGGCCGGCTCGGTCGTGGCCTTCAGCTCCCTCACCCCGCACCGCACCGGGCCCAACCTCACCGACGAGACCCGCCGGGCCTACATCCTCCAGTACGCCCCCGACGGGGCCGAGGTCCTCCACGGCGACCCCAGCGCGGCGCCCACCCACCGGGAGCCGTGCGCCGACCCGGGCCGTCAGCACCTGGTCGTCAGCGGGGGCCAGCCGGTCGCCCCGCCCCCGCTCTGACGGCGACCCCTACGCGGGGTCGAACCAGAGGTCGGAGTCGTCGGCGCCGGGCGCGCCGGCGTAGCTGATCGTCACCTCGTCGCCGGCGGCGATGGGCTCGACCGCGACGTAGGCGATCGTCCCGGCCTCGACGTCCTGCTCGTAGCGGGCGTTGGGGTGGCGGGCGTGGTTGTACATCGACCCGCACCCGAGGGCGAGGGCGCCATCGCCGGTGTCGCCCCACTCGTAGTAGTAGCCCCCGAACACCGTGTCGTCGACGAGCTGGCGTTCGTCGGCCGGGATGACCAGCACCGGGCACACCTCCAGCACGTCGCCGGGCTGGCGGGCGCGCCGGGTGAAGACGCCTCGACCATGGGTCGCCGAGGTGCCGACGTAGAGCGAGGGCCGGGGCGCCATCAGCGCCGCCCGGCGGGTGGTCGCGACCGAGGGCTCATCCGCCCATGATGACGTCGTGGACGGCGAGGGCCTCGCCCCCGCCGTGCACGGCCAGGTCGGCGCCGGTGACGTAGGCCGCGAGCGGCGAGGCCAGGAACGCCACGGCGGAACCGATGTCGGCCGGGGTGGCGGCTCGCCCCATCGGCACGGTCGCCTCGGCGCGGGCCGCGCCCTCCGGCCCGCCCATGTAGTCCTCGAACACCTCGGTGCGGACGATGCCGGCGGTGACGGCGTTGACCCGGACCTCGGGCGCCCACTCCATGGCGAGCGTGCGGGTCAGGTGGGCCAGCCCGGCCTTGGCCGCGCCGTAGGCGGCGGTGCCGGGGGAGGGGCGGGCGCCGGACAGCGAGGTGACGTTGACGATCGACCCGCCGCCGTCGGCGGCCAGCGTCGGGCGGGCCGCGGTGGACAGGTGCAGCGCCGCCATCAGGTTGAGGTCGACCACCCGGCTGCTGAACCGGGGCGAGGCCTCGGCCGCCCACACCGACGGCGACCCCCCGGCGTTGTTGACGAGGAGGTCGAGCCGTCCACGGGCCTCGACCACCGAGGCCACGAGCGTCGTGCACTCCTCGGCGGCCCGGACGTCGGCGGCGTGGAACGTCACGCCCTCCGGCAGGTCGTCGACGGCGGACCGGCCGGCCACCGCCACCGTCGCCCCCGCGGCGAGCAGGCGGTCGACGATGCCCCGTCCGACCCCGCGCCCGCCCCCGGTGACGAGGGCGACCCGGCCCGAGAGGTCGATCGTCAGCGTCATGGCCGGCACACTACGGTGCGCCAGGATCTGACGACCCGTCAGAAGTGGAGGAGAGGAGCCGGATGCCCACCACCCACACGGTCGACGACGCCGGGGTCGCCGAGGTCGTCATGGACAACCCGCCGGTGAACGCGTTGACCGTCGCCGGCTGGTTCGACCTGGCCGACCAGCTCGTCGCCCTCGGGCGCGACCCGGAGGTCCGCGTCGTGGTCCTGCGGGCCGAGGGCCGCGGCTTC
Organism: uncultured Iamiaceae bacterium; assembly: GCA_964416885.1. Classification (GTDB taxonomy): domain Bacteria; phylum Actinomycetota; class Acidimicrobiia; order Acidimicrobiales; family Iamiaceae; genus Iamia. Next base: position 18,350 of record CAYQGF010000011.1, on the reverse strand, counting down.
AACGCGGGGGTGGACATCAAGGAGATGCAGGCCACCGAGGGCTTCGACGCCCTGATCGGCGCCAACAAGGGCTGCGCCGCCGCCTTCGCCGCCGTCTACGAGTGCGAGGTGCCGGTGGTGGCGGCGGTGAACGGCTACTGCCTCGGCGGCGGGATCGGCCTCGTCGGCAACGCCGACATCATCGTCGCCGCAGAGGACGCCACCTTCGGGCTCCCCGAGGTCGACCGGGGCGCGCTCGGTGCCGCCACGCACCTGAGCCGACTGGTCCCGCAGCACAAGGCCCGAGCCATGGTCTACACCGCGGCCACGGCCACGGCGCAGGAGCTGCACCACTTCGGGTCGGTGCTGGAGGTGGTGCCGCCGGCCGAGCTGCGGGCCACGGCCCTGGAGGTCGCCGGCGCCATCGCGGCCAAGTCACCGACGGTGATGCGGGCGGCCAAGGCGTCGCTCAACGGCATCGACCTCTGGGACGTCCGGCGCTCCTACCGGTTCGAGCAGGGGTTCACCTTCGAGCTCAACCTCTCCGGCGTGGCCGACGAGCACCGGGACGCCTTCGTGGCCAAGCGCGACACGGACGTGACCAAGTGATGACGCCGGACGAGGTGGTGGCCCGTCTGGACGACGGCATGACGATCGGGATCGGCGGGTGGGGCAGCCGCCGCAAGCCGATGGCGTTGGTGAAGGCGATCCTGCGCAGCGACGTGACCGACCTGCACGTGGTCACCTACGGGGGCCCGGAGGTCGGCCTGCTGGCCGCGGCGGGGAAGCTCGCCCGGCTGACGTTCGCGTTCGTGTCGCCGGACGTCCCCAACCCGGTGACGGGGGGGAGCGTGCCGGGCCTGGACCCGCACTTCCGGGCCGCGCGCCAGGCCGGCCAGGTCGAGTGCACCGAGCTGGACGAGGGGATGCTGCTGCTCGGCCTGCAGGCCGCGGCGTGGCGGGTGCCGTTCCTGCCCACCCGGGTCGGCCTCGGGTCGGACGTGTTCCGCCTCGACCCCGGCCTGCGGACGGTGCGGTCGCCCTACCCCGGTCCCGACGGCGGGGACGGGGAGGAGCTCGTGGCCCAACCGGCGATCCCGCTGGACGTCGCCCTGGTGCACCTGAACGTGGGCGACGAGAAGGGCAACGCGGCCTTCACCGGCCCCGACCTCTACTTCGACGACCTGCTCCTCGAAGCCGCCACTGCGGGCTACGTGAGCGTCGAGCGCGTCGTCCCCACCGAGGACCTCGTCGAGGCCGCGGGGGACGTGACCCGGTTGCGGGTGAGCCGGTTGTTCGTCGACGGTGTGGTCGAGGCGCCGGGCGGGGCGGCCTTCACCGAGTGCGGGCCGGACTACGGGCGCGACGACGAGGTGCAGGCGAGGTGGTTCGCCACGGCCAAGGACCCTGACGCCCGGGCGGCGTTCCTGGAGGAGTGGGCGCATGGATGAGCCACGACGGGCCGACATCTGCGCGGTGGCGGTGGCGGAGTGCTTCCGGGGCGACGGGCGCAGCCTGGCCAACCCCATCGGCGTCGTCCCCATGATCGGCGGCCGTCTCGCCCGCGCCAGCTTCGAGCCGGAGCTGATGATGACCGACGGCGAGGCCACCCTCATCGCCAACCACGAGGCCTCGCCGGCCCCCGAGGAGCGGGTGGTCGAGACCTACAACCCGTACCGGCGGATGTTCGACGTCGTCTGGTCGGGACGCCGGCACGTGATGATGGGCGCCACCCAGGTCGACCGGTACGGCAACCAGAACATCGCCGCCCTCGGCGACGACCCCCACCGCCCGAAGGTGCAGTTGCTCGGGCTCCGCGGGGCGCCGGGCAACACCATCAACGACACCACCAGCTACTGGGTGCCCCGCCACAGCCCCCACGTGTTCGTCCCCGCCGTCGACGTCGTGTGCGGCATCGGCTACGACCGCGCCGCCGCCCTGGGCCCCACCGCGTCACGGTTCCACGAGATCCGCGGCGTGGTGTCGGACCTCGGGGTGTTCGACTTCGCCACTGACGACCACCGCATGCGCATCCGCTCCCTCCACCCCGGTGTCACCGTCGACCAGGCCCAGGAGGCCACCGGCTTCGAGCTGGCCGTCCCCGACGAGGTGCCCGAGACCCGGCTCCCCACCCCCGACGAGCTGGAGCTCCTCGGGACGGTCATCGACCCCGACGGCACCCGCTACCGCGAGGTCCCCGACCCGGCCTGACGAGGACGTCGAGGACGTCGGTCGATGGTTGGAGGTCAACCGCTCACATCGTGCGGACGGCGGCCGATGGGGCGCGGTGGCGATCACGACGCGGAAGCGGGATGCGGCACGGGCGGCGGTCCCCCCGCCCATCACGGTGCGCCGGTTGCGGCCCGGCGACGACGGCGTCCTCGCCCACCTCGCCACCCACAACACCGACTTCGGCAGCGTGGACGAGCGGACGCCGCTCAACCCGCTCAGCGAGGCCGAGACCATCGCCTTCCTGGCCGACGACCGCACCGCCACCTTCGTCGCCTTCTCCGGTGAGGAGCCGGTCGGTTTCGTCTACGCCAACGAGCTCTACCGTCGCCACACGGCCCTCCGGCACCTGTGCATCTACGAGCTCGGCGTGTCGGAGCGGTACCGCAACCAGGGCATCGGCCAGGCCCTCCTCGACGCCCTCGGCGACCACGCCCGGAGCACGGGGATCGGCCAGGGCTTCGTGATCACCAACGCCTCCAACTCCGCGGCCGCCTACCTCTACGAGTCGGCTGGTGGGGTCCGCACCGCCGACGACGACGTCATCTTCGCCTTCAACTGGTTCGCCTGAAGCCAGGTCGCCTGAAGCCGGTTCGCCGGCCCGGTCGCGGCGCCGGCCTGGTCGCGGTGTCGTGGGCGCCGTAGCTTCGCCTTCCATGGCCGATGTCCTCGCCACCCGCGCCTGCGAGCTCCTCGGGTGTCGGTACCCGATCGTCCAGACCGGCATGGGCTGGGTCTCCGGCGCCAACCTCACCGCCGCCACCAGCGCCGCGGGCGGGTTCGGCATCCTCGCCGCCGTCACCATGGACATGGCCCAGCTCGAGCGGGCCATCGCCAACGTCAAGGCCGCCACCGACGCCCCCTTCGGCGTCAACCTCCGGCCCGACCAGCCCGACCTCGACCAGCGGGTCGACCTGCTCGGCGCCGCAGGCGTCCGGCTGGCCTCCTTCGCCGGCGCGCCCACCAAGGCCACCATCGACCGGCTCCACGACGCCGGCATCCTCGTCGTGCCCACCGTCGGTGCCCGCCGCCACGCCGAGAAGATGCTCGGCTGGGGCGTCGACCTGGTGATCGCCCAGGGCGGGGAGGGCGGCGGCCACACCGGCCCGGTGCCCACCACGCTGCTGCTGCCCGACGTGGTCGACGCCGTCGGCGCCGACATCCCGGTGCTGGCCGCCGGCGGCTTCCACGACGGACGAGGCCTGGTCGCGGCGCTCGCCTACGGCGCCGACGGCGTGGCCATGGGCACCCGCTTCCTGCTCAGCGCCGAGAGCCGGGTGCCCGACGAGGTCAAGCAGCGCTACCTGGCCGCCAAGGTCACCGACACGGTCGTCACCGAGGCCCTCGACGGCGCCCCCCAGCGGGTGATCCGCACCGAGCTGGTCGACCGGCTGATCCGCTCCAACGCCGTCACCCGGCTGCCCCGGGCCGTCGGCAACGCCCTGGCCTTCCGCCGGACGACCGGCAGCTCGGTGCGCGACCTGGCCAGCGAGGGCCTGGCCATGCGCAAGAACCAGGACCTCACCCTCAGCCAGCTGGCCATGGCCGCCAACGCCCCGATGCTGATCAAGGCCGCCCTGGTCGACGGCGACCCCGACGTCGGCGTCCTGCCCACCGGCCAGGTCACCGGGCTGATCGACAGCATCCCGACCGTGGCCGAGATCGTCGACGGCATCGTCACCGAGGCCCGCACCACCCTCGCCCGCCTGCGCGGATGAGCACACGAAGGGGTCTGACCCCATTGTGTGCTTTCGATATCTGACGGGGCGTCAGATACCGTCGCCGGGGTGGACCTGACCTGGTCGGACACCGAAGAGGCCTTCCGGGCCGAGGCCCGGGCCTGGCTGGAGGAGAACCTGGCGGCCTGGCGCGACCGCCACGACGGCCGGATCCTCTCCGGCGACACCGCCGAGGGCTTCGCCCAGCACCTCGACTGGGAGCGCACCCTGTTCGCGGGCGGCTGGGCCGTGGTGTCGTGGCCGGTCGAGCACGGCGGCCGGGGCGCCAGCCGCTGGGAGTGGCTGGTCTTCGAGGAGGAGTACTACCGGGCCGGGGCGCCACCCCGGGTCACCCAGAACGGCATCTTCCTCCTGGCCCCCACGGTCTTCGAGTACGGCACCGCCGAGCAGCAGGACCACATCCTGCGGCGCATGGCCGGGGCCGAGGACCTGTGGTGCCAGGGCTGGAGCGAGCCCAACGCCGGCAGCGACCTGGCGTCGCTCACCTGCCGGGCCCGGCGCGACGACGAGCGGGGCGGCTGGGTGCTCGACGGCCAGAAGACCTGGACCACCCGGGGCGCCTTCTGCACCCACCTGTTCGGCCTGTTCCGCACCGACCCCGACAGCGCCCGGCACCGGGGCCTCACCTACCTGCTGGTGCCGCTCGACCTCGCCGGCGTCACCGTCCGGGGCTTCGGTCGGCTCGACGGCGACGAGGGCTTCGCCGAGGTCTTCTTCGACGGGGCCTTCCTCCCCGACGACGCCCTCCCCGGCGGACCGGTGCTGGGCGGGGTGGGGGAGGGGTGGTCGGTCGCCATGGCCACCACCTCCTCGGAGCGGGGCCTGACCCTCCGCTCGCCGGGCCGGTTCAGCGCCACCGCCGACCGCCTGGTCGACCTGTACCGGGACCGGGGCGACCGCGACGCGGTCCTGCGGGACCGGGTCGTCCAGGGGTGGATGGAGGCCGAGGCCTACCGCCTCCACACCCTCCGGACCGTGACCGCCGACGCCGACGGCCAGCCCCTCGGCGCCCGCTCCAGCCTCACCAAGCTGTGGTGGAGCGAGCTCGACGTGAACCTCCACGAGACCGCGCTCGACCTCCTCGGCCCCGACGCCGAGCTCGACGGGCCGTGGGCGAAGGGCTGGCAGTTCGCCCTCTCGGGGCCGATCTACGCCGGCACCAACGAGGTCCAGCGCAACATCGCGGCCGAGCGGGTGCTCGGGCTGCCCCGGAAGTAGGCCGTCCGATGCGCTTCGCCTTCACCGACGACCAGCTCGCCCTCCGCGACGCCGTCCGCGACCTGCTGGCCAAGGAGTGCCCGCCCGAGGTGGTCCGGGCCGCCTGGCCCGACGGTCCCGACGCCCACGGGGCCCGCAAGGGTGACGGCGCCCGGGCGTCGGCCGACCGGGTCGGTCAGGTCTGGTCGGCGCTGGCCGCCATGGGCGTGCTCGGCGTCGCCGTCCCCGAGGCGGCCGGCGGGCTGGGCCTCGGCCCGGTCGACTGGGTGCTGCTGGCCGAGGAGACCGGGTACGCGGCGCTGCCCCACCCCTTCGTCGAGAGCGCGCTGGTGGTGGCGCCGCTGGAGGCCGATGCCGGCGACCCCGCGGGCCGGCTCGCCGGGCTGGTCGACGGCACCCGGCTGGCGACCGTCGTCGTGCTCGACTCCGGTCTCGTCCCCTTCGGCGACCGGGCCGACGACGTGGTGCTGCTCCAGCACCGCTCCCGGGTGCGGCCCGGACCGTGGTCGGTCGGCCGCATCGAGCTGACGCCCCGGAAGGGCGGTCGCCCCCACCCGGTCGAGCCCACCGTGGACCCGAGCCGGGGCGTGGTGGGCATCCAGCCCTGGCGGGCGGTCGGCGGCGACCTGGGCGACCACCGGGCGGCCGCCCTGGCCTTCGACCGGGGTGCCCTCGCCACCGCGGCCCAGCTGGTCGGGCTGGGCCGCCGGATGCTCGACCTCACCGTCGGCTACGTGGTCGAGCGGACGCAGTTCGGCGTGCCCATCGGCTCGTTCCAGGCCGTCAAGCACCACCTCGCCGACGCTGCGCTCCGCCTCGAGTTCGCCGCGCCCGCGGTGTACGGCGCGGCCTGGTCGCTCGCCACCGACCAGCCCACCGCGGCCCGCGACGTCTCGACGGCCAAGGCCCTCGCCTCCGACGCCGCCCGTCTGGTCGGACGCCAGGCCCTCCAGTGCCACGGCGCCATCGGCTACACGACCGAGTACGACCTCCACCTCTACCTCAAGCGGGCCGAGGCCCTGGCCCGGGCGTGGGGCGACGCCGCCTGGCACCGCGCCCGCGTCGCCGCGTCCCTCGAACTTTGAGCGCGTAGGACCGCTGAGCGGAACAGATCACTCAAAGTTCGCGCTCATCGATGTGCGGGAGGCCGGTTTTGGTCCCGTGATGTTAGGCATGCTTATCTCGCGCCGGACAGACGGGCTACCGGCAGGGGAAGACGATGGACCAGGGGTTGGGCGCCGAGCGCTCGCAGGTGACCGGCCGGGGGGCGCGCCCGCTCGCCCTCATGCTCGTGGTGACGCTGGTCGCCACGCTGTTCGGCCTGGTCGGCACGACCCGCCCGGCCGGGGCCGAACCGGTGCCCGAGGACCAGCTCCTCGTGTCGCAGGTCGGCCGGGTCGACAAGTACGCCGGCGCCGTCTCGCTGGTGCCGGTCACCGACGGCGGCGTGGTCGGCACCCCGATCGCCCTGCCCACCACCACCTCGGGGGCCGACCGGGCCCTCACCCTCACCGGCAACCGGCCCACCGAGGGCCAGCTCCAGCGGTCGCCGGACGGCCAGCACGTCACCCTCGTCGGGTACAACGCCGGGGTCGGGGTCGAGGAGCCCTACGACGAGAAGGCGTCGAAGTACGCCCGGACCATCGGCCGGATCGACGCCGACGGCACCGTCGACACCTCGACCGCGCTCACCAACGCCTTCTCGGAGACCTCGCCGCGCGGCGTCGTCACCGTCGACGGCACCGGCTACTGGCTCACCGGCTCCGGCAGCGAGGACAGCCCCAAGGCCGGGGTGCGGTACGCCGACAACGGGGCCACCACCTCGGTCGGCCTGGTCACCACGCCGTCGTCCACCGGCCTGCCCACGGTCGTCGACGGCCAGCTCCTCGCCCCGGCCACCAGCAGCGGCTACGTCGGCCTCAACGCCATCGGCACCGGGCTGCCGACGACCGCCGGCCAGACCGCCAGCCTCCAGGTCGCGCTGGCGTCGCTGCCCTCGACCACCTACGGCTTCGTCACCCTCACCCGCGACGCCGGCAGCCCCGCCGGCTTCGACACCGTGTACGTGGCCGCGGGCACCAGCGGCATCCTCAAGTACTCCTACGACGGCGCCACCTGGGCCGCCCGCGGCAGCATCCCCGGCAGCTTCTTCGCCCTCACCGGCCGGGTCGACGGCGACGCGGCCAAGCTCTACGCCGTCAGCGGCTCGGGCGGGGGCAACTCGGTCGTCACCTTCCACGACACCGCGGCGTCGACGGCCACCGCCGCCGGGACCACGCCGATCACGCTGGCCACCGCCCCCTCCACCGCGGCCTACCGCGGCGTGAGCTTCCGGGCCGGTGACGCCACCGACCCCGGCACCAGCGAGCCGCCCACCATCACCGCCGACACCCCGGTGCTCAGCGGGGCCGTGTCCGACCCCGCCAACCCGGTCGGAGCGGTCACCGTCGGTCACCCCGAGCGGCCCGTCGGCCAGGTCACGGTCAGCGTCACCGACAGCTCGGACCCGAGCGTCGTCCCGGTCGCCAACGCCACCGTCACCGGCGACGGCGCCACCCGGTTCCTGACCGTCGCCCCCGTCGGCGTCGGCCACACCGACCTCACCGTCACCGCCCGCGCCCCGGGCGGGCTCACCACCTCCACCGTGGTCCGCTACTCGGCCTCCCTCCCCGCGGCCGCCCCGGCCCGGAGCACCTTCCCCGGCACGGTCGACGACCTGTCGGCGATCGTCGCCGCCGGCCCCGGCCACGTGGTCGCCACCAGCGCTGCCGACAACACCGTCCGGGTCTTCGCCACCACCGCCTCCGGCGCCCCGCGGGCCACCGTCGACCTCAGCGGCGACCTGGGCGTCACCGGGCCCGCCGACCTCGACGGCGGCGTGCGGGTCGGCGACCGGGCCTACTGGGTCGGCTCGCTGGCCAACGACGCCGACGGCCACCCGGCGCCCGACCACGACCGGCTGGTCGCCACCGACGTGGTGGGCAGCGGCGCCGACACCACCGTGTCCTACGCCGGCCACAGCTCCGGCCTCCGGGCCGACCTGGTGGCCTGGGACACCGGCAACGGCCACCACCTCGGCGCCCACCACTTCGGCCTGGCCGCCGCCGCGGCCGCCGGCACCCCGGGCACCGACGGCGCCGGCCTACGGGCCGAGGGCCTGGTGCTGGCGGCCGGGGGCGACGGCGCGGCCTGGCTGGCCCTCGGCGCCCCGCTGGTCGCCAGCGAGGGCAACCGCTCGCTGCTCGTCCCCATCACCAACCTCGACGCCCTGGCGACCGGCGCCGCCGCCCACGCCACCTTCGGCATCCCGGTCCGCCTCGACCTCGGCGGGCTGGCGATCCGCGACATCGTCGCCAACGACGCCGGCCAGTACGTGATCCTGGCCGGCCCGGCCGACGGCACCGGCGCCCCCTCGCTGTTCACCTGGGACGGCAACCCCCGCACCACACCGGTGCGGAGCACCACGGTGGTGTCCACCGGTGACCCCGGTCGCTACGAGGCCATCGCCCCCATCCCCTCGCCGTTCAAGAACCGCAGCCAGGTGGTGCTGGCCGCCGACCTGTCCGCCGCGGCCATCTACGGCGACGGCATCCTCGGTGCCGACCTGCCGACCGCCCTGCGCAAGGCCCGCCTCGACCCCTTCTCGGTGGTGCTGCCGGCCAACGGGAGCACCCAGGAGCTCCCCGACGAGCTGGCCGTGGTCCAGATCAGGACGGTCCGCTCCTGGGACGACTACCCGGCCGCGGTCGACATCGCCCTCCTCGGCACCGACGGCACCCCGAGCGGGTCGATCCCGCTGCCCACCGCGGCCGACGGGGCCAACGTGCCGTTCGTCGTCACCGACAAGAAGGAGGACGAGGCCTTCCTCTCCCGCTCGCCCGACGGCGAGTACCTGAGCCTGCTCGGCTACAACAGCACCACCTCCGGCTCCCGCAAGCCCCGGGAGAACGCCGGCAAGGTCGTCGCCCGGGTCGGGGCCGACGGCTCGGTCGACACCAGCACCGCCTTCCCCTACAACGCCCTCTTCGGCGAGGAGCGGGCCCGGAGCGCGGTCACCGACGACGGCGAGCGGTTCTGGGTGACCGCCGACTCCTCCGGCGTGCGCTACGTCGAGCGCGGCACCAGCGTGAGCACCGCGGTGTCGAGCAGCCCCAAGGGCTACCAGCTCAACATCGCCGACGATCAGCTCTGGGTGAGCAGCGGCAGCGCGGTCAGCACCGTGGGCACCGGCCTGCCCACCACCGCCGGCAGCACCGTGACCCAGCGGTTCTCCGGCAACAGCGCCAGCTTCGTCCTCCTCCAGGTCGACCCCTCCAGCGACGGCGTCGACACCGCCTACGGCGTGAACGGCGGGTCGATCACCAAGTGGGTGCGCACCGGCACCACCTGGGCCAGCCGCGGCAGCAGCGCCTCCAACTCGTACCTGTACGTGACCGGCCGGGTCGGCGAGGACGGCCAGGTCGAGTTGTACGCCGTGTCCGGGCTGGGCAGCTACAGCTCAGGCAACCGGGTCGTGGCCCTCAAGGACACCGCCGAGCCCGGCGCCACCTTCGCCGCCACCACCCCGACGACCCTGGCCACGGCGCCGGCCACCACCGCCTACCGGGGCATCGCCTTCGCCCCCGGCAACGTGACGCCGTCGCCGGCGGTCGTCGTCCCCGATGCCCCCACCGCGCCGGGCGCCGTCGCCGGCAACGGCTCGGCCGTCGTCACCTGGGACGCCCCGGCGGTCGACGGCGGCAGCGTCGTGACCAACTACGTCGTCACCCCCTGGGTCGACGGCGTGGCCGGCACGCCGGTCATCACCGCCGGTGACGCCACCTCGACCACGGTGCCCGGCCTCACCAACGGCACCACCTACACCTTCACCGTGGCGGCCGAGAACGCCATCGGCGTCGGGCCCGACAGCGAGCCGACGCTCCCGGTCACCCCGGCCGGGGTCGAGACCGCGCCCGGCGCGCCCCGGAACGTCGGTGCCATCGCCGGCGACGCATCGGCCACCGTCACCTGGACGGCCCCGGCCAGCAACGGCGGCAGCCCGGTCACCCACTACGTCGTCACCCCGTCGGCCGATGGCGAGGCCCTCGCCCCGATCACCACCGCCGGCCCCGTCACCGAGCTGACCGTGACCGGCCTGGCCAACGGCACGGCCCACACCTTCACCGTGGCCGCCGTCAACGTGGTCGGCACCGGGCCGGCGTCGGCCCCGTCGGCCCCGGTGACGCCGTCGGCGCCGGACACCGTCCCCGACGCCCCCACCGAGGTCGCCGCCGTCGCCGGCGACGGCTCCGCCACGGTCTCCTGGACGGCCCCGGCCAGTGACGGCGGCAGCCCGGTCACCCACTACGTGGTGACCCCCCGGGCCGGCGACACCGACCTCGACCCGGTCGTCACCGACGATGCCTCGACCAGCGTGGTCGTCCCCGGCTTGGCCAACGGCACGTCGCACAGCTTCACCGTGGCCGCCGTCAACGCCGTCGGCACCAGCGCCGAATCCCTCCCGTCGTCGCCTGTGACACCGTCGCTGCCGACCACCCCACCGGGTGCGCCGACCGCGGTGATGGCCGTGGCCCGTGACGGGGAGGCGACCGTCTCCTGGACGGCCCCGGCCGAGGACGGCAACAGCCCCGTGACCCACTACGTGGTCACCCCCCACGACGGCGCCACCGCCCTGAGCCCGGTGACGACCCCCGACGCCACCACCTCGTCCGTGGTCACCGGGCTCACCAACGGCACCCCCTACACGTTCACCGTCGTCGCCGTGAACGCCGTCGGGCCGTCGGCCTCGTCGGAGCCCTCGGCGCCGGTGACCCCGCAGCCGGCCGAGGAGCCGGCGACCGTGCCCGGCTCGCCCACCGAGGTGACCGGCGTGCCCGGCGACGGCCAGGTCACCGTCACCTGGACCGCCCCCGACGACGATGGCGGCACCGCCATCCTCGGCTACGAGGTCACGCCCCGACGGGGCGGCGAGGACGGGCCCACCCTCGTCACCTCCACCGCCGCCACCAGCGCGGTCGTGCCCGACCTGGTCAACGGGGCCGACTACACCTTCACCGTCCGCGCCCGCAACGGCGTCGGGCTCGGCCCGGCCTCGTCGGCCTCGGCCCCGGTGACCCCCCGCACCACGCCGGGCGCCCCCACCGGGGTGGCCGGCACCGCGGGCGACGGCCAGGTGGCGCTGACGTGGACGGCCCCCGCCTCCAACGGCGGAGCGCCGATCACCGGCTACGTCGTGACCCCGTCGCGGGCCGGCGTGCCCCAGGCCCCGATCACCCTCACCGGCGCCGCCACCTCCACCACGGTGACCGGCCTCACCAATGGGTCCGGCTACACCTTCACCGTGGCGGCCACCAACGCCGCCGGCACCGGTGCGGCCTCGGCCCCCTCGGCCGCGGTCACCCCGACGGCACCGGTCACCGTGCCCGGCGCCCCCACCGGCGTGGCCGGCACCGCGGGCGACGGCCAGGTGGCGCTGACGTGGACGGCCCCCGCCTCCAACGGCGGCTCGCCGGTCACCGGCTACGTGGTGACCCCGTCGCGGGCCGGCGTGCCCGAGGCGCCGATCGTCCTCACCGGGGCCGGCACCGCGACCATCGTCACCGGCCTGGCCAACGGGTCGAGCTACACGTTCACCGTGTCCGCCACCAACACGGCGGGCACCGGCCCGGCCTCGACGCCGTCGGCCACCCTCGTGCCCCGCACCACCCCCGGTGCCCCGGCCATCACCAGCGCCACGCCCGGCAACGGCCAGGTCGCCCTGGTCTGGACCGCACCGACCGACACCGGCGGCGCGGCCATCACCGGCTACACCGTCACCCCCAGCCGCGACGGCGTGGCCCAGGGGCCGATCAGCCTGACCGGCACGGCCACGTCCACCACCGTCTCCGGCCTCACCAACGGGGCGACCTACACCTTCACCGTGGCGGCCCGGAACGCGGCCGGCACCGGCACCGCCTCCGAGCCGTCGGCCCCGGTGACGCCGCGGACCACGCCCGGCGTGCCCACCGCGGTCACCGCGGTGGCCGGCAACGGCGAGGCCGTGGTGTCGTGGACCGCACCGACCAGCACGGGCGGGGTGCCGCTGGTCGGCTACACGGTCACCCCGTACCGCTCCGGCGTGGCCCAGGCCCCGGTCGTCCTCACCGGCGACGCCACCTCGACCACCGTCACCGGCCTGGTCAACGGGAGCAGCTACACGTTCACCGTCATCGCCCGGAACGCCGCCGGCTCGGGCTCGGCGTCGGCCCAGAGCAGCGCGGTGGTGCCCCGCACCGTCCCCGACGCCCCGACCGGCGTCACCGCCGTGGTCGACGGCACGACGATCAAGCTCACCTGGACCGCCCCGACGGCCAACGGCGGGTCGGCGGTCACCGGCTACGTGGTCACCCCGACCCGGGGCGGCGTCGAGCTCGACCCGGTGGTGCTGACCGGCACCGGCACCAGCTATGTGCTGGAGGCCCCGGTCGGCGGGGCGAGCTACACCTTCACCGTCGCCGCCACCAACGTCGTCGGCACGGGTGCGGCGTCGAGCCCCACCGCGCCGGTCACCCTCGTGACCCCGCCCGCCGCGCCGACGGGGGTCACGGTCACGCCCGGCGACGCCAAGGTGTCGATCTCGTGGACGGCGCCGACCGAGAACGGCGGCTCGACCATCCTCAGCTACGTGGTCGTCGTCTACATCGACGGCATCCTCTACGGCGAGGTCAAGCCCATCACGGGCACCAGCACCCAGGTGAGCGGGCTGGTCAACGGGGCCAGCTACTCCTTCGGGGTCCGGGCCGTGAACGTGAAGGGCCCGGGCGCCGAGTCCGAGCGCTCCCGCACCGTCAGCCCCGCGGCCCCCACGGTCCCCACCCCGGGCCGGACGCCCACCGAGGCCTTCGTCGTCGCCGCCTCGACCGACTTCATCGGCCGGGCCCCGACGGTCGCCGAACGCTCCCGGGCGGTGACCGCCCTCGACAACCGCAGCCTGACCAAGGCCGCCCACCTCCGGCAGCTCGCCACCTCGGACCCGTGGCTGGCGGCCGTGGTGCAGAAGCTGTACCGGGACACCCTGGGCCGGGAGGGCGAGGCGGCCGGTGTCGCCTTCTGGTCGGACCAGATCCGTCGCGGCCGTTCGGTCGCCTCGGTGGCCGCCGCCTTCTACGCCTCGCCCGAGTACTACACGGGCATCGGCGGGGGTGAGCTCGACACCTGGGTCACCGACCTCTACACCAAGGTCCTGCGCCGGCCGGTCGACGCCGCCGGCCGGGACTACTGGGTCAGCCAGGCCCGGTCCCGAGGCCGAGGCGTGGTGGCCCTCCGCTTCTACCAGTCGCCCGAGTCGGCCCGACGCCGGGTCGCCGACCTGTACCAGGCGCTGCTCGGTCGGGCCGCCGAACCGGGCGGCCTCGACTACTGGGCCCCGCGGGTGGTCGCCGTCGGCGACATCGAGCTGGCCAAGTCGCTGGCGGCCAGCGGTGAGTACCAGCGTCGGGCCGAGGAGCGGTTCCCGTGACCGAGGTCCACGAGGTCGACATGACGCCCCGTCGGCTCCCGGCCCGGCGGAAGGCCAAGCCGATCCGCACCCGGGTCGTGGTGGCCGCGCTCGTGGCCGTGGCGCTCTCGCTGGTGGCGGCCACCATCGCCGTGACCCACGCCACCGACACCGACGACGATGACGTCGCGGCCGCCGACGAAGTGGTGACCGGCGCGACCCCCGGCCCCTCGACCACCGTGGTGGCCGCGGGCCAGGAGGTCCCCGCCGAGGCCGAGGCGGCACCGATCGGCGAGGCCGCGGCGGCGGCCCCCGACGGAGCGGCCCCGGTGCCGGCCGCCGCAGGGGCAACCCCCGGGGCCCCGGTCGCCGCCGCCGCCCCGACGGGCGGGGCCCTGCTGCCGGCCCCGGCCGCGGGCGGGGGCTCGACGGCCGGCGCACCCTCCGGGGCCGGCCCCACCACCGCGCCGCCGGTGGCGACGACGGCACCCCCGGCGCCCACCACCGCCCCGGCGGCCGTCGGCTTCCCCGCCGCCGAGGGGTGCGACACGGGCGGCTGGGACCTGGCCGTGTGCCGGGTCGGCGACCACCTCCGGTTGGTGACGTCGGCCGCGGCGGCGCCGTCGTGCCAGGCCGTCTCGGCCACCACGGTCCGCTGCGGACCGGCCGACGGCAGCTCCACCCTCTGGGCCGAGGTCGCCGGTGACGGCCTCCAGGTCTCCTACGCCCCGGCGGCCCAGGCCTGTCGCCCGTCGGCCGACCGCTTCGTCTGCCAGGTGCTGGCCGGTACCGGCGAGCGGGACCCGTGGCCGGCGGTCGGCTTCCTGGAGACGTGGGCCACCGGCCCCTCCACCCTCGACGGCACGGCGCCGGAGGGATGCCGGGTCGCCTCGCCGTTCACCTGCGGAGGGGTCACCGTGGCCGTCGACCGCTCGGTGGTCCGGGTCGAGCTGACCAACCAGGCCGGGGTCGGGTGCGGCGCCGCCCGGGCCGCCAACGGGAAGGTGACGGTGCGATGCGGAGAGGCCTGACGACCGGTCCGGAGGAGCAGGCCCTGGCCCGGTCACGGCGAGCGCTGGTCGGCACCGCGCTCGCCGTCGCCCTGGCCGCCGGGGCCGTCGGCGCGGCGGCGCTGTCGGCCACCGGCTTCTTCGACGCCGCCGACACCGTGGAGGTCATCGGCGGCCCGGCGCCGGCAGGAGGAGCCGACGGCAACCCCGCGGCGCCAGCGCTCGGGCCGGTCGGCGACGCCGCGGCCCAACCCGGGACCGCCGGCGCGGCCGACGGTGCCGCCGGGGCCGTCCCGGGGGTCGCCGGTGCGCCCCCCACCGCCGCCCCCGGCGCCCTGTCCGTCTCGGGATGGCCGGTCGCCGCCGCGCCCGGGCCGACCGGCGGTGGTGGCGACCCCGCCGGCCCGGGCCCCGACACCGCGCCGACCGGGCCGCCCGGCGCGGAGCCGTCGACCACCGCGCCCGCGGCCACCCCCGGGGCCGAGACGACCGTGCCCGCCACCGAGCCGACGGTCGTGCAACCGGTGACGGCCCCGGAGGCCACGGCGCCGACCGCTCCGGCCGACCCCTGCGCCCCCTCGGGCTTCGACCTCACCGTGTGCCTGAGCGACGGCGTCCTCGTCACCTCGGGGACCGGCCGGATCTCGTGCAGCAAGGCCACCGCCACCGAGGTGAAGTGCGGCAAGTCCGACACCGCCACCGAGATGAAGGTGAAGCTGTCCGGGGGCACCGTCACCGTCGAGCACTTCCCCGTGTCGGTCGGGTGCGTGCCCCTCGGCCACCGCGTCGACTGCGTGCTGCTCGGCGGGCAGGGCGAGGCGACGGCTCGGCCGGCGAGCCCGTTCATCGAGCTGTGGGCGGTGAGCAAGAAGGCGGTCGCCGCCTCGCTGGTCCCGTCCGGCTGCTCACCGAGCAAGGAGTTCAGCTGTGGCGGAGTGGCCTTCGAGACCGACGGCGAGGACGACTACTACGCCCTCAAGGTGAGCTACTCGCTGTCTGCAGGGGTCGAGTGCGGCGCCTACCCCGATGCCGAGCGCCAGGTGGTGGTGGTCCGGTGCGGGAACCGATGAGCGCCCGCGTCCGGCGGTGGCGGGGCCGGCCCCGTCACAAGGCCGCCGGCGCCCGCTGGCTCTCGGCCGGCCTGGCCGTCAGCGGCAGCCTCGGGCTGGTCGCCTGGTTCGACGTGCTGGCCGAACGGGCCGCCGCGGCCAAGCCCGTCACGCCCCCGCCCCCGGTCGACGGGACCGTTCCGCCGGTCCAGGTCGACCCGGTGACCGGCGAGGTCGTCCCCGTCACCACCCCGGACGGCGCGGTCGTGGTCGTCGACCCGGTGACCGGCGAGGCCACGACCCAGGTCGACCCGGTGACCGGCCAGCCGGTCGCCGGCCAGTCGCAGGTCGGTGCCGGCTCCGGCGGGGCCGGCACCCCGGCGTCGGGAGGGACCGGTGCGGCGGGGAACCCGGCCGCCGGTGGCGGTGCGGCCCCGGTGACCACGCCCGCGCCCGGTGCCGCCGGCCCGACCCCCGCCCCCCAGGCCCCGGTGGCCACGGCCCCGGCGACCCCCAACTCTCCCGCCCCGGCCCCGCAGGCCCCGGTCGCCACGGTGGCGCCGGTGGCGCCGGTCGCCCCCGCCCCGCTGCCGCCGGGCCCGGCCCAGCCCGGCACCGCGCCCACCGTGCCGGGAGCGGCGAGCGGGGTCGTCGTCGGCACGACCGGGAGCTGAGGGTCGGCGTGGGCGGACGGCGCGCCCGAGCCGACGCCGCCACCGAGCGACGGTGGGAGGCCATGGGCACCTGGGCCCAGGCCGTGGTGGTCGGCGTGGCCCGCCCCGAGCGGTGGCTCGACCGCATCGTCCGCCGGGTCGACGACCTCGAGCAGCGCTGGAGCCGGTTCCGGCCCGACAGCGAGGTCACCAGGGCCAACCGGCGGCCCGGAGAACGGGTGGAGGTCTCGGCCGCGACCGTCGACCTGGTCCGCCGGGCGGCCCAGGGCCGGGAGGCCACCGCCGGCTGGTTCGACCCCTGCCGTCTCGACGCCCTGGTGGCCGCCGGCTACGACCGGCCCTTCGGCGCCCCCGGGTTCCCGGGGCCGGGCGGCTCGGCCCCGGGCGGCCCGGCTGACATCGAGACGTTGACCTGGGGCGACGGCTGGGTCTCGGTCCCCCTCGGGGGCTTCGACCCCGGCGGCATCGGCAAGGGCCTGGCCGCCGACCTGGTCGCCGAGGAGGCCCAGCTCGCCGGGGTCGCCGGCGTCCTCGTCAACCTCGGGGGCGACCTGTGCTGCCGGGGCCAGGCCCCGCCCGGTCACCGGGAGCGGGGCGGCTGGTGGGTCGACGTCACCGGTCCCCGCGACGAGCCCCACGGCCGGGTGGTCATCGGGGCCGGTGGGGTGGCGACCAGCACACCGCACCGGCGGCGCTGGGCCGACCCCGCCGGGCACGAGGCCCACCACCTGCTCGACCCGGGCACCGGGGCACCGGCCGCCCACCCGCGCCGGTCGGCCACGGTGCTGGCCTCTGACGCCTGGGCCGCCGAGGTCCTGGCCACCGCGGCGTGCGTCGCCCCGCTCGACGCGGCCGTCGCCCTGGTCGAGGCCAACGCCGCCTCGGCCCTCCTGGTCGGCCCCGACGGCGACGAGGTCACGGCCGGTGGCTTCGAGGGGTACCGGCGGTGAAGCCCGAGACCTGGTGGTACGTCACCCGGGCGACCGGCCTCGGCTCCTGGGTGCTCCTCACCCTCTCGGTCGCCCTCGGCCTGTTGATGTCGACCCGGCTGGGCCGGCGGCTCAACCAGGCGTGGGCCACCGACCTCCACCGGTTCTTCTCCGGCTTCGCCTTCGTGCTGGTCGGCGCCCACCTGGCCGCCCTGGTGGCCGACACCTACACCCACTTCGACCTCGTCGACCTGTTCGTGCCCCTGGCCAGCGAGTGGCGGCCCGGGGCGGTGGCCTGGGGCGTGGTCGCCCTCTACCTGGCCCTGGTGGTCGAGCTGACGTCGCTGGTGCGGAACCGCCTGAGCCGGCGGACCTGGATCGTCCTGCACCAGCTCAGCCTCCCGGCCTGGGCCTGCGTCACCGTGCACCTGCTCCAGGCCGGCGCCGAGGCCCGCAACCGCCTCCTGCTCGGTGCGGTGCTCGGCTCCGTCGTGCTGGTGACCTTCCTGCTGGCGCTGCGGGTGCTGGCCCACCGCGAGCTGGTCAAGGCCCAACGGTCGCTCCGCCGCCGAGGTGACCCCCCTCGAACTTTGAGCGCGTAGGACCGCCTAGCGGAACAGATCACTCAAAGTTCGCGCCTATCGATGTGTCGCGGGCGCTCCTGGGGACCTGACGGAGCGTCAGATAACGTCGACGGGATGCCCGAGGCCTACATCGTCGACGCCGTCCGCACCCCCGTCGGGAAGCGGGGCGGCGGGCTCAGCCAGGTCCACCCGGCCGACCTCGGCGCCCTGTCGATCCGGGCCCTGCTCGACCGCACCGGCGTCGACCCCGGCGCCGTCGACGACGTCGTGTTCGGCAACGTCGACTCGGTCGGCGGCCAGGCCGGCGACATCGCCCGCACCTGCTGGCTGGTGGCCGGCGGGCCCGAGCACGTCCCCGGCACCACCGTCGACCGCCAGTGCGGCTCGGCCCAGCAGGCCGTCCACTTCGCGGCCCAGGCCGTCATGGCCGGGGTGAACGACCTCGTCGTGGCCGGCGGCGTCC
>CAYQGF010000010.1:25372-26692 GCA_964416885.1 uncultured Iamiaceae bacterium | reverse complement strand
ACCGCTTCGCCGTGACTGCCACCTGGTTCGTCGTCGGGGCCGTCCTCGGCGGGCTGACCCTCGGGGCCGGGGCCGCCCTCCTCGCCCTGGGCGTGGGCGCCCTCGGCCTCTCGACCGCCACGACCCTCGGCATCGGTGCCGTCCTGGCCGCGGTGGCGGCGATGGTCGACGCCGGCACCTTCGGCCGCAGGCCGCCGTTCTTCCGCCGCCAGGTCGACGATGCCTGGCTGGCCAAGTACCGGGCCTGGGTCTACGGCGGTGGCTTCGGCTGGCAGATCGGCCTCGGCCTGGCCACCTACATCATGACCGCCGGCGTCGTGCTCACCGCCGCCCTGGCCGTGCTCACCGGCACCCCGCTCGCGGCCCTGGGCATCGGCGCCTTCTTCGGGCTGTGCCGGGGGCTGGCCGTGCTGCTCGGCGCCCGCATCACCTCGCCCGCCGCCCTCGGCGCGGTCCACGAGCGGCTCGACGCCCTCGAGGCCCCCGTCCGCTGGGGCGTCGTCGGCGTCCAGGCCGTCGCCGCCACCGTCCTCGGCCTCGCCGCGTGGGGGCCGCTGGCCGCCGCGGCCGTCATCGTCGTCTGCGCCGTGGCCCTCGCCGCCCGGCTCCCCCTCGGCCTCCGCCCCGCCAGCAGCTGATACTCCGGCCGGCGCCGGGCCCGCCCGGTGTCACGATCCGGTGGTGGAACCATCGGACCTCGCCCGCGCCGTCGACGCCGCGACCTCGCTCGCGACCGGGCTGGGGCTGCCCGTCGACGAGGCGACCGTCCTCCAGGACTCGAACAAGCTGGCGCTCCGGCTGCGGCCGGCCGACACCTTCGCCCGGGTCGCGCCGGTCGGCCACGACCATGCCGCGTTCGAGGTCGATCTCGCCCGGCGGCTCGCCCCGACCGGGAGCCCGGTGGCCGCCCTCGACGCGCGCGTGGAGCCGGGCGGCTACCGGCGCGACGGCTTCGAGGTCACCTTCTGGACCTACTACGAGCCGGTGGCTCCCGAGCCGGCTCCGGCCGCCTACGCCGAGGCCCTCCGCCACCTGCACGTCGGCATGGGCACGCTCGAGGTCGCGACCCCGCACGTCACCGACCGGGTCGCCCAGGCCGAGCGGATCGTCATCAGCCCGGACCTCTCACCAGAGCTCGCCGAGGCCGACCGAGAGGTGCTCGTCACCGCGTTGCGGCGGCTGCCCCCGGCGATCGCCGCCCGCGGAGCCGCCGAGCAGCTGCTCCACGGCGAGCCGCACCCGGGCAACGTCCTCGCCACCGCGGCCGGGCCGGTGTTCGTCGACCTGGAGACGTGCTGCCGCGGGCCGGTCGAGTTCGAC
>CAYQGF010000010.1:0-25272 GCA_964416885.1 uncultured Iamiaceae bacterium | reverse complement strand
CGGGCCGGTGTTCGTCGACCTGGAGACGTGCTGCCGCGGGCCGGTCGAGTTCGACGTCGCCCACGTCCCCGAGGCCGTCAGCGTCCACTACCCGGGCCTCGACGACGAGCTGCTCGACGACTGTCGACAGCTCGTCCTGGCCATGGTCGCGGCCTGGCGATGGGAGCGAGGCGACCAGCTCCCGAACGGGATGACCTTCGGGCAAGCGCTCCTCCGGGTGCTCCGGTCCGGCCCCCCGTGGCCGACCGTCGGCGCCGTGTTCGGCGGGCTCGACGGGCCCTAGCGCTCCGGCGTCGGCTCCATCAGCTCGATGCGGTTGCCGAAGGGATCGTCGACGTAGGCCCGGTCGTAGCCCTCCAACGGCTCGTCGTCGACGACGCGGGCGCCGACGGCCCGGAGGTCGGCGACGAGGGCCGGGAGGTCGCGCACCAGCAGGGCCGGGTGGGCCTTGCGGGTCGGCCGGAAGTCCGCCTCGACGCCGAGGTGGACCTTGAGGGCGCCGGCCTCGAACCAGCACCCGCCCCGGGCGGCCAGGTGGGGCGGCTTGGCCACCTCGGGGATCCCCAGCACACCGGCGTAGAAGGCGCGGGCCGCGTCCTCCTCGCCGGCCGGCATGGCGAGCTGCACGTGGTCGATCCGCTCCACCGGCACGGTCCCGATCCTGCCACGCCCTAGGTTCGCCGGGATGGAGCGCCGCACGACCGCCGTGGTGATCGCCGGAGTGGCGGCCGCCATGCTCGCCGTGGGCCTGGTCGTGAACCTCGTCGACGATGGGGGCGGCGCCGGGCCGGCCGCCGGCTCGTCCTGCATCGACGCGCCCCCTCTCGTCGCCGTCGGGCACGGGCCCAGCGAGGTCACGGTGATCCAGCCCGACGGGTCCCGCCGGGTCGTCACCCCGCCCGACTGGGCCGCGAGCCAACCGGACTTCACGCCCGACCGGGGTGCGCTCGTCGTGGTCCGGGCCGATGGCGACGACGAGCCCGACGGGCCGGGCGGCACCGCGCTGTGGGTGATCGGCGTCGACGGCTCCGACCCCCGCCCGCTCACCGACGGCGAGGACGACAGCCAGCCGGTGGTGTCGCCCGACGGCGCGACCGTGGCGTTCGTCCGGTCCGCCGACGGTGGGTCGAGCATCCTCACCGTGCCGTTCGCCGGGGGTGACCCGGCCCCGCTCGTCCCGGCCACCGACGGTGTCGAGGTGTCGGCCCCGGAGTGGTCGCCGACCGGCGAGCGGCTCGCCTTCCTCCGTCGCACGACCGCCGACGACGGCGTCACCACCACCGCAACCACCGCCACCGAGCTCTGGACCGTGGCCGCCGACGGGTCCGACCCCGGGCCGGTCGTCGCCGTCGACGACGACGCCCACACGATCGACTGGAGCCCCGACCGCACCCAGGTGCTCGTGAGCACGCTCGGCGGCGAGGACGGGTCGGTGAGCGTCCTCGACGTGACCACCGGCCGTTCCCGGGCCGTCGCCGACCACGCTACCCTCGCCCGCTGGTCGCGCGGCGGGACCCAGGCGGTCATGTTCACCAAGGACGGCGTGGCCCAGCCCGCGCTGTTCCGCCTGATCGAGCGGCCCGTCGTCGGCGTCGATGGCGCCGACATCGAGGGTGGGAGCGGCCGCGACCTCGGGGTGGGCGAGACCGATGTCGACCCGTCCGTCGACATCGCGGTGGCGCCGTGCGCGACCTGAAGGAGCATCCATGAACGACACGACGCGCACCGCGATCGTCACCGGAGCGGCCAGCGGCATCGGCCGGGCCACGGTCGACCGCCTGACCGCCCTCGGTCACGACGTCGCCATGCTCGACCGGACCTCGGTCGACGACGGGCGCTTCGTCGCCGTCGATGTGGCCGACCCGGCCTCGGTCGCCGCGGCCGTCGACATCGCCCGGTCCCGGCTGGGCCGCATCGACGTCGTGGTCACCGCGGCCGGGGTCGCCGCCGGGGGGCCGATCACCGGCGATGCCCACCTGGCCGAGTGGGAGCGGGCGCTGACGGTCAACCTCACCGGCACCATGCTCACGGTGCGGGCCTGCCTGCCCGACCTGCTCGCCAGCCCGGCCGGGCGGATCGTCACCATCGCCTCGGTCGAGGGGCTGGGCGCCAGTCGGGGGATGTCGCCGTACTCGGCCTCGAAGCACGGCGTGGTCGGGCTGACCCGGTCGCTGGCGGTCGAGCTCGGGCGCCAGGGCGTGACCGCCAACTGCATCTGCCCCGGTCCGGTGCTCACCGGCATGACCGCGCCGATCCCCGACGACGCCCGGGACACCTACGCCCGCCGTCACGTCCCCGTCGGCCGCTACGCCGACCCGTCCGAGGTCGCCTACGTCGTCGCCGCCCTCGCCGCTCCCGAGGCCAGCTACGTCACCGGCGCCGTCGTCCCCGTCGACGGCGGCCTCACCGCCCGCCTCCCCTGAGGTTCGCCCCCCGGCTCGCCGGGACGGCAAGACAGGCACCGGGGATATGAGTCCAGGTCGATCGTCGGATGGCCGGTAGCGTGAGTTCGCCACTTCTTGTGCTGTTCCTAGCCGGTGAGTCTGCCGGAATGGACTGGCACCAACATCGCAGGAGTGCGTCGGTCCATCGCCATGAGTGCCGTCCAAGTCACTGACGGCCAACATTTCGCCAGTCAGATCGTCAGGTGGCCATCACGCCATTGCGGCCATCCGACATTTCTGAATATGCTCCGGCCTCGCTCCGCCGCGGAGCGGGACATCTGGGGAGGGCTAAGTGGCTGCTGCTGTGCGCGGTGTGGACGGGGAAGGAAACGCTGTCTCCGTAGACGACGAAGCGTTTGCCGACGACGGAGACTTAGTCGACATCACGGAAGACTCGACCGATGATGGGTCGACGGATGAGCCTCCAAAGGATGGTTCCTGGACACGCGGTGGTTCAAAGCACCGAGGGTCGGATGACGACGCAACGACCGAGGACGAGCTGACCGAGACAGAGGCCGCCGACCTCCTGGACAGGCTCCTCGACGGCGAGGACGCCGAAGCGCTGGCCGAACCCGTCCGGCGAGTCAATAGGCGGGTGCCCTTCGTATCCCGGTTCTCGGCTCAAGACCTCGGCTTCAACGATGGCCTGGCCGGCTACCCGGATGGGACAGGCGTCATCCCTGCCGCCATCAGCGCTATCGATGCCGAGCACGAGGAGCGGGTCCATGCCATCGATCTCGTCGAGGACGAGGCCGCGATCCAGGCAACAGCGTTGGTTGCACGATGCGAGCTTGAGTTGGAGCTGGCCGAGCTCCGACGCAACGAAGCCCATTTCCGACTGGTCGCCACCCATCCGGCTGGTCCCAAGGCCGGCTACTACGTCACTTCGGCCGAGGCCACCGCCGCCATCGACGTCATGCGGGCTGAGCGCGAGCGACAGGAGGCTGCGGATGCCGAAGCGGCTTCTTCGGCCAAGACCAACGACAACGACGAAATCAACACCGACCGAGATGGAGACAGTCCCGGTACAGGACTCGCGGAAAGAGCGCCTGTCGCCCCACCAGCTCCGGTGAAGGCAACCAACGACCAGCGCGTGGTGGCCTCCAAGGAGCTGGTCTGGAAGATCCCCGGATTCTGGTTCTGGATCGGGTCGTTCGTCCTCTTCGCGGCCGAGTTCCCGTTCATGAAGGCAGTGGTTCGCAAGCTGCTACTGGAGCCCGACCCGCCCGAGTGGGTCCAGTACCTGTCGACGGTGTCCATCACGGTCGGCTTCCTCATCGGCACCAAGTTGACCGGCCTTCTGTTACGGCGGGCGCAATCGATGTTCCTCCTCGCGTCGCTGATCCATCCCGATCGGCGCCCGGCGCTCGTTCGGGTCTGGGTCCTCCTCACCCGGGGGCGCAAGGCTTTGCCGCGGGCTCCTCGGGTGACCAACCCCCACGAGGAGCACCTGCGCTTCGGCGCTTGGTCCCGCGTGTTCGGCGCCATCCTCCTGGGCTCCATCATGGTCGCCGCGGTGTGGTCGATCGCCGACTACCGGGGGGCCGCCGCATCAGCGATCAGCGCATTCCAAGAGGCCCAAGCCGAGGGTGATGCGGACTTCGCCGACGACACCTCGACCAACGCCGACGACGAGGCAGACCAAGACAACGGCCTCGAGACGGCCTTGGGCTACGTCGACGAAGGGACCCTCCAGCGAGTGTTCCTCAGCCTCACGCTGCTCAACGTCTTCGGGGCGATCATCCTGGCCTGGGCTTCGACCGACGTGCCCTACAAGGAGGTGCCGGCCGAGGACGATGACACCGAACCCGGCTCGCAGCCCGGGGCGGACGCTGTCGTCATCGACGACGGTCCTAGGCGAACGCGGAAGCGACGGCGACGGCGACGGGAGGAGCCGGGAGCCGACCGGTCGGCGCTCGAGGCCGAGCTCGAGCAATGCCGGAACGACGTCACTGACGCTGCCGTCCGCTTGGCGGCCGCTCAGGCCAGCCTCGCGAACTGCAGTCGGAGATCGGAACAGCTGAAGCACCTGTCCCGGGCCCAGTGCGTGCTCGAACAGAAGCAGTACTGGTGGGCCAATCGCGTCATCCGCCGCACCGTCGTGTCGCCGGAGACCGACCAGGAGCTGGTGAGCCTTCGAGATCGAGGAGATGACCGATGAGCGCTGTGCAGGACGATCCGCCGGCCCAGACCGGCCGTGTCATCGTCGTACTACTGGTGATGGCGATCCTGCTCGGGGTCCTCGGCTTCGGATGCACCAAGGTGATCGGCGGCAACGACGACAAGGTGGAGATCGAGGCCACACCGGTTCGCATCGTCTACGTGCTCGAGTCGTCGTGGTTCGCGACGACTCCCGAGACGATCGACGAGAACCTGAAGACTGTCCGCAACGACATGGTCGCCTGCGCCGCCGACGCCCACCGGGCCTGCGAAGTCATGGTCTTCGCGGCCCTGGGCGGTGCCGTGTCGGCGCTGCGAGTGCCCTCGCGCCTCGGACAGGACGAGGACACCGGCTACTGGTACGCACTCGACTCCGATCTCCCGACCGAGCAGGACGAGGCACGAGCCGCAGCGCTCGGCAACCGGGCCGCAAGGCTGACCAGCGAGATCGCCGATGAGATCGTTCCGGCGTCTTACGGGGACCAATCGAAGGGGTGCGTCAACCTGATCGACAACCTGGGGGCAGCGTTGAACGCCCTCGATCGCCGCCCGGCCCAGCGCAACATCGTCAAGGTGTTCGCCACCGGTATCTCGAACTGCCAGGGGCAGCCCTTCTATCCCGACCGACCGTTCCCAACCGTGGACGAAGCGGTCGACGGAGTCATCGGCGGCGTGCCGGAAGGTTCGGCCCGGTTGGGCCCCGAGGGTCGGCCGACCTGCTTCGAATGGCACCCGATGTTCGGGGTCGGGGTGACCGCCCAGGACATCTACATCAGCCAAGAACAGAAGCAAGTCCTCAAGGCATCGTGGACCGCGATCCTCGATCGCTGGGGCGCAGTGCTCGGCAACGAGCCCGGCGAGCAACTGGGCGACTGCCTCGTGATGGACCTGGAGGGACTGTGAAGTCAGGAACCGTGTCGAACGCGCTCTCGGGCGCACGTGACCTCGTTGATGGTCTGGGCGGGCCACGGACCGACGAAGCCGAGGATCGGCAGTTCGCGGTCAAGATCCCACCGCCTCCCGACGCGGCCGATGCCGTGGTCCGGCGCCTCGTCACCTTTGCCAACGCCATCGCCGAGGCGACCAACGTTCGACTCGTCGGCTTGGTCCTCGGCGTCACGAAGGCTGGTCGCCGCGACGGACTGCTCTCGATCCCTGGGCCACGCGGGGCAGAGAACCTCGTGCGCCCTCCGTATGTGGCAGGTCTGATCGACGTCGGTCGGCTCGCCATCGCCAACGCTCGGACCATCGGCGACCTGCACCGGGCCGAGTTCACCCTCGACCAAGGCGTCGCCGCCGTCTCCGCCACGGCGCGGGTGGGGCAGCGGCGCCGCTGGCTGCACATCGGACAACTCGGGTTGCTCGTCCTGGTGCTCAACCTGGCCACCGCCTGCTTCGCTGCCGTCGGCACCCGCCTCACCGCGTGGTCGGGAGCCGAGTCGACGAGCCCGGTATGGATGCCCGACGGCTGGGCATCGCTGGCCACAGTGCTGATCGTCCTCTTCGGCATCCTGGCCGGCTTCTACCGAGCCACGCGTGAACGGGCGCTGATGAAGCTCCGGAGCGAAGTGTCGCCGACCTCGGAGACCGCACCGGACCTCCACGTGATCCAGTTGGCTGATGGCGACCCGCTCGTTCAACGGGCCTGGTTCGTCGGCCTCGGCCTCTCGGTCGCGGTCGCCCTCCTCGTCGGGGCGGCCGATGTGCTCGACCAGTCGAGCATCCCTGTGGGGCGGTCGCTCCTGGGGGTCGCGGCCTGGCTGGGGTGGGGTGCCGTCACCTTCGTCGGCACCGCCCTCCTGACCCAGCTGTCGCAGCACTGGGTCAACGTCATCCCCGTCGAGATCGACCTCACCGACGCCGACCGCTTCCAGGCCGAGGAGAACAGTCGCTCGGCGGACGTCGGTGACCGCTACGTCGCCACGGTTCTGGCCGACCAGCATGCGTTCGTCGTGGCTGCCACGGTCGCACTGATCGGTCGCTACTACGAGGCAAACCTTGTGAGCCGTCGATCGTCGGCCACCGAGGAGCTCGACCGCTTCGTCCTCACCGACATCGAGGCCGCTCGCACGGAGCTCCTCGCCCTGGCCCCCGAGTGATGAGTCGGGCGTCAGCCCGCCCGGCTCGCAGCCGCCGGGCGACGACGACATGTAACCGACTGGGAGCCCTGACCGACCTCGGGTCAACGGTGCCCGGGGCGGGGGTCGAACCCGCACGCTCCCGAGGGAGCCGAGGGGTTTAAGCCGATCACTGCCAGTTCACGCCATGTCGCCTGGTACAAAGAAATGCGGCCTGACCTGCTCTGATGCGACGGCACCGTTCCCACCGTGACGGCTCGTACCGACCGATTTCGAGCCGTCCGTTAGCATTCCGTGAGCAACTCGACGGCCCAGTGGTCGGCCGGACCCCAAAGTCGCGCGAGACATCTGCACCACCGTGTAGCGGTTCTGCAGGGCTCGCGCTCTCCGATGGAGGCCTGACGACGGACTTGCACCGTCCGGTGCGTCGACCACGACGAGGCTCTCGGTCAGCGCTGGGCCTCGGTCGTCGAGGCAGCAGGTGGGACCTTCGATTTCTCCTGCCATGACCCACCTGACAAGGAGCTGCCGCCCATCGGGGTCGAACTCGACCGAGCCGACCTCTTCGAGAACGGTCGCCTTCATCACGCGCCCGGAACCGCTCACCCAATAGCCACAGTCACCAAGCGTGCACCCACGACCGAGTCGATCAGCTCCTCGGGGGCTGTGGTGTCGTCGACGGTCAGTGGCCTCATCGATCCTCGATCAGCACCCGACACCGCAGTACGGAAAGGTCCCCGTCTTGTCGAACGCCGCGCCGACCCCGTCCAAGCGGATGTAGTGAATGCACCCTTGGAGTTTCCGGAGGAGCGGTCAGGATGTCGTCGAGCAGGGTCTGCTCCGCCGGCGCAAGACATGGAGAGACGTTCGCAGCCCAGCAGCTTGGTCAAGCCGGCGCCGGCGGGGCCGAGGCAGGTCTCGGCGGGCAGTCCGCAGCGATCTTCCGAGTCCCGGCACCCAACGAGGCTCCGGGCGTGCAATCGTTACGCTGATGTCGAACCCGGTGCCGGACCCGGTCATCAGAGAACAGATCGAGTATTACCGAGCTCGAGCAGCAGAGTACGACGACTGGTGGCTCCGACGGGGCAAGTACGACGCCGGCCCGGACTTCGCGCTCCGTTGGTCTCAGGAGATAGCTCACGCTCATCGCTGGCTGGTGCAGCGCCAGCCTCGCGGTCGGATCCTTGAGATCGCCGCCGGAACCGGCAACTGGTCAACCCTCCTGGAACCGATGGCGACTCAGCTCACGGTCATGGACTCCTCCCCCGAGGCACTCGAGATCTGTCGGGACAAACTCACGCGAGCCAGCACCGAGGTTGTCGTAGCGGACGTCTTCGCATGGGACCCACCGGTGCGCTACGACACGGTCGTCTTCACCTTCTGGCTATCCCATGTGACCAGGGCTGCGTGGGACCTCTTCTGGCAGAAGGTGGAGGCGATGCTGGCTCCCGGTGGGCGCCTGATGATGATCGAAAGCCTCGATCCCTCGGGCAGGTCGCCCTCAATTCCAGATGCCTATCGCCAACTGGGGGCGCAAGACACCGCTGGCACTGACCCCGAGATGCGAGTTCGAACAACGGCCGATGGTCGCAGCTTCCGTGTCGCAAAACGCTACTGGACGCCGGCATCGCTCGTCTCGGAACTAAACATCCTGGGGTGGGACATCGAAGCCCAGCAGACCGACTTTGCCTTCTTGTGTGCGGTCGGAGTCAAGCGGTAACGTCAGAGCGGGACAACCGCCAGGTTTGAGGGGAAGGTGCTTTGTCGGAGGGGCGCATCCTCGTCATCAATGCCGACGACCACGGGGAAGCGAAGTTCGCCCCCGCCATCCGTGAGGCCCTGATGCTCGGGATCGTTACGAGTGCGACAGTGCTCGTGACCCGATCCGAGGCGGTCGCGTCCATCCGGGACGGTCTGAGCATGGGAGCATCGATTGGTCTCCACCTCAACCTGACCGCTGGACGGCCGGCGTCGGCTGGAGCAAGCATTCCATCGCTCGTCACCCGGTCCGGCGAACTGCTCGGCAAGGAGACCTTCGAACGACGACTGGAGGCCGGGATGATCTCGCCTGAAGAGCTCAGGCTTGAGTGCGCCGCCCAGCTCGAGGCATTTCACGAGATCGCTGGAAGTTACCCCGGCCACGTCGATGGCCACCACCACGTCCAAGCTCGTCCGACGGTTGCAGAGGAGTTGAGCCACCTGTGCGCCGAGCGAGGGATCGGCCGTATCCGCCTCCCGATCGAGGCGCCCGAAGACTTCTCGCACCTCTACCCAGAGCAGCGCTCATGGGCGGAAGAGATGACCGCAGACGCACGTCGCTCAAAGCCTGTCTACGAGCGATTCGGGCTCCGGTGGCCGAAATTCATGGGATTGGGATACGGATGGTCCGATGCGAGATCTAGCCGCGTCCTGAATCGTCTGGCATGCCTCGACCCGGGAGTCACAGAGTACATGGTCCACATCGCTCGCCCGGGAGACCTACCCGAGACAGATCCGGCTCACCAGCGAGTCTACGAGTGGAACCTATTGGGGTCGCGACCTTTTCGAGACGCTCTCGACCGACTGGAAATCACCCTCGGAACGTTCGCAGACCTATGAAGATCTCGGTGTTGAGCCATGCCCCACCCGGCACCGGCACGTTCACGTCCTCCCATCGGATCGCAGGTCACCTGTCGTCATGTGGCCACGAGACGACGATCGTTGAGCATTGGGATCCGGACGTTGAGTCCGTGTGGGAACGGCATGACCTTCGGACTGCCGACCTGCTCGTCGGCACGCACGCCATCCAAAGCGGCAAGGTTTTCCTCGGTGCGCAAGTGCCATACATCCTCGTTCTGAGTGGCACAGACCTCAATGAGACCACCGACTCGTCGGTGGCCGACGCTGCAGTGGCCGGAGCGCTCCGCGTCGTCGCCTACGACCGCCAGCACTACGACAAGGCGTTCGGACGCTGGGCGACACACGGACGAAAGCTCCGGCACATCCCCAAGGGCGTCACCACGTCCCCGTCCCTGTATAACTTCCGTGCGACCCTCGGCATAGGCGCTAGCGAGGACTTGTTCCTCCTTCCATCCGGGCTGCGCCCTGTCAAGGACGTCCTGTACCTCGCCGACATTTTTGATGAGTGGGGTCTCGGCGGCCGAAAATGCTTCCTCGCAATCGTCGGCATCCCGCGTGACCCGGAATATGTCGAGGAGGTACATCGCCGATGCACACCGAGCCGCAATATTCTCGTCGTTCCGCCGTTGCGGCAACACGACCTACACGCAGCCATGCAGGCGGCTGACGTTGTTCTTAACACGTCCCACAGCGAGAGCAGCGCCAATGCTGTTCTTGAAGCAATGCACCTTGGGGCGTGCGTGTTCGCCCGCAATATACCAGGAAACCAGGCGTTGATAGCCCACGGCGAGACCGGGCTACTCTTCGATGACCCGGACGGATTCCGGTCGTTGGTGGATGACCTCCACGACGGCGATCGGCCCTCACGTCTCGGAGTTGCCGCAGCCACGTACGCCCGGACCCACCACAGCCTTGAGCAGGAACGTGCCCGCTACTGTGACCTGCTGAGCGAATTCTCATGAGCGCGCTGGCCACCCTTCGGACTTTCACTACCGCTCTTGTGGTGTTGCGCCTGTCCGCCCAGCTCATCCTACGGCTACGCCGTAAGGACTTTGTTGAGTTACCCGATGCGCTCACCGCGAAACAGGTCACGATCGTGATCGTTGCCCTCAACGAGGAGCGGCAAATCGCAGCGACGGTCGAACGGCTGGTGTCCGTGTGCCCCGAAGGCGCGATCATCGTGTCCGACGACGGTAGTAACGACCACACGGTGGCCATTTGCGAGGCACTTGCTGCAGATCGACCCACGCTCACCGTGATTTCGTCCGGCCGTCACGGGAAGATGGCAGGGTTGCGCGAGGCCGTCAAGCAGGTGCACACGCCTTTCGTCCTCACGGTCGATGCCGACACCCTTGTCGATCCGGGAGCCGTCGAAGCGCTCATCAGCGAAGTGCGAAGGCGCGACCTCGCCGCCTGTGCCGGCAACATGCGACCGCTGACAAGCCCGAGCTTCCTCGGCCGCATGCAGGCCGCTGAGTTCGAGTTGCTCAACGCTGACCGCCAACTCCTCGACAACGCCAGCGCTGTGTCAATCCTGCCTGGTGCCTTCACGATGTGGAGGTCGGAGAAGCTGCGCGAACTCGTATCCGAGGCCCGAAACGATATCGACCTCACCTTCGACGCCCTTCGGCGAGGATGGTCGAGCGGCTACTGCGAGGCGGCAACCTGTGAGACGAGCGTTCCCGATGGGTACGCGCAGGTCCTTCGGCAGCGGCGCCGGTGGGCCCGGCGCAAGATCCTCCGGGCGCCGCGGAGTGTCGAAACCCTGCTGGACAGAAATACGCCCACACCTGCAAGGCTCGCTCAGGGCCACATCCTCCTGGTCCACGTCGTAATCGCGTCGACCGGATGGTTGGTCGACGTCCATGGCGCCCGGGTGCTGTGGAGGTGCATACGACGCCGAGCAAGCGGGCGAGATGCACAACAGGCAGCGCTTTACCTCCTCCTTCTTCTCCTCGGAGCGGGTCCAGGCCTTGTGGGCGGGCGAAGACGGCCCCCCGAGGTGCTCGAGGCATTGTTGGAAGGACCGTGGGAGCGGTCGACCCGCGGAGCGGCGGCATGGAGCGCCCTGCTGAGGCCTCAACGCAACGATGTCGGCTGGCAGCCCCACCGCTGACCGGCCGGTCAGCGGCCGACGCAGGTTAGCGAGCACCATCCGCCCGCTTCCCAAAACCGGCAGAACGGCCGCTGACAAGTGGCCAGGGGCGAGGGGACGGGCCAGGAGAAGCGGGCCAGCGCCTGCCGGTCCGCCGCGCAAGGCTACGAACCCCTGTACGCTCTGGCCACACATGCCGCCAGACAATCAACGGCGACGCACGAGCCGCCCTGGGAGCGCGACGTGGATCTAGACACCTACCTTACGAACGCCGGGTTCATAGCCGACCCTTTCTCGTCGACGAACGCCGACACGGAGGAACTCCTTCAGGACTACTTCGTTCCTCCCCCTTACTTTCAGTCCGTCCTAGGGCAGCCATCGAACCCCGAGTCGCAGATCGTCTTCGCGCCCCGAGGCGGAGGCAAGAGCGCCCAACGCCGGATGATCGAGATGGCTTCAGAGGGTTCCAACTTCCTGTGCGTGCTACACGACTCGTTCCCGGTTGACGGCAAGGCGGCAGTTCGCCAAACGACACTCGACCTCCACCTCCGCCAAGTCACCCGCAAACTCCTCGTTGCAATCCTCCTACACCTCGACGCCCAGCCTGGTGACTCGAAGCGACTTTCGAAGGACTCAAAAAGTCACCTAGTGAAGGAAGCCGGGTATCAACTGGGCCCGATTTCCGCAGATGAGTTTCATCAAGAGGTCCAGGCCTTGAAGAGCATCGGGAAGCGAGCAGGCGAATGGATTAAGGCACATTCGGGACCTATCAAACCGATCATCAATGCCATCTTCAAGAAGGCTGATCTGGATCCGCCCGATCTCGATGATTCGGGGCCCACCGAAGCCCCAACGGAGTCCTGGTCCTATCGCCTAGAGCGGCTTGTTGGTCTTGCTCGGGAACTGGGCTACGAGTCGGTGTACATACTCATCGACAAGGTCGACGAGTTGCCGGAGACGTCCGTGGACCCAGACCTAGCCTTCGCTCTGGTCGCACCCCTAATCACACACCTGCCCACCCTAGAAATGCCATCGGTTGGCTATAAGGTGTTTCTCTGGGATAAGGCGCAAAATACATATATCGATAACGGTGGCCGACCGGATCGAATCAAGGACTTCACCCTTGGCTGGGATGCAGGAGCGTTGTCCGAGATGATGACCCGGCGACTCTCGGCTCACTCAAATGGTGCAGTCGTGACTCTGAATGTGCTTATCGACCAGAGCTCACGTCTGGATCTTCACAGGCTCGTTGCTGAGTTGGCGCAGGGCTCACCCCGAGACATGGTGCGCCTCGCCAAGGAAATCCGGGATGTTCACCTCAACAGCATCCAGCCGACGGGCCTTCTGTCGCGAGACGAGGTGTTCGAGGGAATCAAGGTCTTCAGCACGAGGATCGCCGAGGAGCGCAGCAGGAAGTTCATGCCCGACCTGCTCAAGATTAACGGGTGCCGCTTCACACAGAACCGTCTATCCAATGACATTCTGAAAATCTCCAAGCAGTCCGTGCAGGCAAAGGTCACGGAGTGGAGGAAGACCGGCCTCATTGAGAAGGTCACCGAACTGCAGGACGCACGCAACCGCCCTCAACATCTTTACGGCGTTGTCGATGCTCGATTGGCGATCGCCATGCGTCAAGATGTTGATGTCGAGATGGTTCTAGATCAATTGATTGTCTTCTGTCCCACCTGCAAACGAGCGAACATCTCGGACGAAGCGTCCGTCGTCTGCATCGGGTGCCAATCCGAGTTCCAGTTCGCAGATGCACAGACCCTTATGGACGTCTGCTCGACCTGACTTGGCAGGCCCGCCCACACCTTCTCAAGGTGATGGAGATTGTTGCTTACGCATGGCCACAGCTCACCCACCTCGTCTCGTTCCCGACTAGCGAACAGTCGCCGGCCGTCAGGCATCTCCTGAGAGACGGCCTGTGGCAACGCCCCAGGCTCGGACCTCGGGCCAGAGCCACAGGCGGAAGCGGCCGAGCTGCCAGACAGGGGTGGGGAAGTCGGGGTGGCGCTCGATCCACTTGTAGACGGTCTGGATCTGGGCGAGGCCGAAGCGCTCGGCGATCTGCTGCGCCGCCACCAGATCTTCGATGTCTACCCGCTGGCCCATGAACAACGAACGCTAGGACGCCGGCCCTCCGCCGTGGGGCCTTGACTCATGGATGTGACACGTAGCAACCTGGGTGCCAGAGGTCCCCGGCCCGGCTGACGCTGCCCGGGGACGCGAGTGGCCCCGGCGCAGCGCCAACTGCCCGGGGCCGTGGCCGAACCCTGGTTGAAGGGCCCGACGATGAGCGACCCTAGAGTCCGACGCCCGCTACGTGTAGACGTCGGCGAGACCCCGAATCGGTCGCTGCCGACGCGAGCAGCCCGCGATGCCTGGCCGACGACTGGCCCCAACGGAGGCCACGTCGCAGTGCTGATCGGCAGCCCGCCCCGGACCATCTCGACCTTCACGACGGGCGACAACGACGCCCCCGAGCCCGACCGAGCGGGCCCATCGATGGAAGGGGGTCTCTCGCAGCAGACGTGAGTGGAGTGGCCCCGGCGACGACGGAACCGCCCCGGGGCCTGGACGGAACCCCTGGAGGTCCCGACAGTGCAAGACCATACGAGCCGCGCCCCAACGCGGCCCCCATCGCTCCGGGCCGCCACGGCCAGGGGCACCCTTATGACCACCTCCCCACCGGAGGTGCCCGATGCCCGATGAACCGACCGAGAGCCCGGGCCGCCGCTGGGTCGACGCCGACGCCTTCCTCGGCCTCCGAGCCGAGGTGCACGACCTGCAACTCAGGCTGGCCGACGAGGTCCGCACCCGACGGGTGGTGGTGACCGACGACGCCGGCATCGGCCGCATTCGCATGGCCGTCGACGGCGACGCCTGCCGGATCGTGATGCTCGACCAAGACGGCCTCGAACGCATCACCCTCACCGCCCAACCCGACATCGGGACGGTCGCCGTCCACAGCCGCGCCCACAACGGCCCGACGCGGGTGGACCTCTTCGCCCTGGACCCCGACGACGGCGACGACTCGGCCGTGGTCGGCATCGAGCTGATCGACGGCGGCAACTCCGTCGGCGGCCTCACCGTCTACGAGGGCCGCCAGCCAACCGTCTGGACCGAACCTCTCGCCTGACGGACTCCGGTCCAGCCGTCACTGGTTCCCGCTCGGCGTCGCCGTCCAGGAGCCGCCGAGCGAGCTGGGCTCCGGGCGATCTCTCGCAGCCGAGATCGTCCGGGGCACCCAGCGCCGAGCCCCCGATCACAGTCACCAACCGCCTCCACACGAACCTCCCCTCCCCCCGCACCCCCGACACCCACGGCAGCCCGCGCCCAAGAAATCTCCCCAGATCTGAGACAAACAGCCGCCCTCAACGGCCTAGGTCCACATCGGACAGACGAGTGCATTGCGGCGAACGCGGTCGTTCGCACGACCTGGGAGGTCGGGGTCGTGATGCGGGTGACGACGCTGAAGGCGCCAGGCGGACGCCTCGCGGACCTGCTCGCCTACTACGCCGGCCTGGCGAGCGACCGGCGTGCGACGCCGGGGCGCGGGCCGGTCGACTACTACCTCGATCCCGACGAACCGCCCGGCCGGTGGCACGGCCGAGGGCGGGCGGCGCTCGGGCTCGACGGCACCGTCGCTCCGGACGAGCTGCAGGCTTCGCTCGAAGGGCACCACCCCATGACCGGCCGTCCTCTCGGTCGACGGTTCGGAGACACCTCGGCGCGGGGGTTCGACGCGACGTTCTCGGCGCCGAAGTCCGTCTCGGTGTTGTGGGCGCTCACGCCCGACTCCTGGGTGCGGGCCGAGGTGCTCGCCGCTCATGACGCTGCCGTGCTGGCGGCGCTCGACTGGCTCGAGGTTCACGGGGCGGTCACCCGGCGGGGGAAGGATGGCGTCCTCCAGGTCGACACCCGGGGCCTGACCGTGGCGGTGTTCCGTCAGCACACCTCCCGCACCGTCGATCCGCAGCTGCACACCCACGCCGTGATCGGCGCCAAGGTCCAGGACACGACCGGCCGCTGGCTCTCGCTCGACGCCCGCTTCCTCAAGCAGCAGCAACGCACCATCGGCTGGATCTACGACGCCGCCCTCCGCACCGAGCTGACCGCCCGCCTCGGGCTCGGCTGGGAACCGCTCGACGGTGGACAGGCCGACACGACGTGCGTCCCCGAATCGGTGCGCGATCTGTTCTCGGCTCGGAGCGCCCAGGTCGAGAGCGAACTCTCCGATCTGCTCCGGGCCTGGACCGACGAGCACGACGGCGCCGACCCCGACCCGCGCACGATCGCCCAACTCGAACGGCGAGCGGTCCTCGCCTCACGACCGGCCAAGGCCCACGACGTCGACGGCACCGGTCTGCACCAGACCTGGCACGAGCAGGCCGTCGCCATCGGGTTCGACCCCAATGACCTGACGCTCGAAGGCGTCCGCTCCCCTCCCGAGCTCCCGATCCTCTCGGACGACGAGCTGGTCGCCGAGGCGCTCCGCCGCGTCTCAGAGGAGGCATCGACGTGGCTGCGAGCGGACCTCGCCCGCCACCTGGCCACCCTCATCGCTCCGCTCGACCTCACCGGAGCCGAAGCAGTGATGCGGATCGACCGTCTCGCTGCTTCGGCGGACGTGCAGTGCGTCCCGCTCGGCCCACCATCGACGCCCGATGCGCCGCGTCGCCGGGACGGGCGTCCGGTCAGCGAAGCCGTCACCGATCGTCGCCTCACCACCCACCTCGTGCTCGACCAGGAGACCGATCTCCAGCGCTGGGCTGCTACCCGATCAACGTGGGTGCGACCGTCCGCCAACCCGCAGCGCGCTGCGTCCCGTGCGATGGCATCGCACCAGCCGCTCGTGCTCGTCGTCGGTCCCGCCGGCACGGGCAAGACCACCACGACCGCCAGCGCAGTCCGCCTCCTGCAACACGAGCGCCGACCGGTCGTCGCGCTGGCCCCGTCCGGAAAAGCTGCCGACGTCCTGGGCCTCGAAGCCGGCTGCCCGGCCGAGACGCTCGCTTCGTTTCTCACCCGCCATCGGCAGCAGCCACACACGCCGCAGGCTCCCGGCACGACCGTGGTCGTCGACGAGGCCGGCATGGCCACCACCGACGACCTCCACAGGCTCGTCACCCTCGCTCGAAGACACCACTGGCGGCTCGTCGCCATCGGCGATCCGCTCCAGCTGCCCGCCGTCGGCCGGGGCGGCGTCTTCGCCCACTGGACGGCAACGCTCCCGGCCCACCACCTGGAGACGCCACGCCGGTTCGAGGAGGAGTGGGAAGCGGGCGCCAGCCTCGGGCTCCGCAACGGCGAGCCGGCGGCTGTTGCCGAGTACGAGCAGCACCGCCGCCTGAAGACGGTCCATCCGACACTGGCCCCGGCTCGCGTCGCAGCCATTCACCAGCGCCACGCAGACGCCGGACGAAGCGTCGCCATCACCACCAACACCGCCGAGACGGCCCGACGGATCAACGTCGAGATCCAGCGCCAGACCAACCCCCGCACCCGCCGAGGCCGTGTCGCCCTGGCGGACGGCACTCGAGCCGGGCCCGGCGACCGCATCGCCACCCGCCGCAACCAACCCGCCCTTCGGACCACCGACGGCCACCAGGTCCGCAACCGGCACACATGGACCGTCGAGTCGGCCGGGCCCGACGGCTCCCTGACCGTCGCCCACCCCGACCGAGGTGCTGTTCGCCTGCCGGCCCAGTACGTCGCCGAGCACGTCGAGCTGGGATGGGCCGTCACCGGCTACGGCAATCAGGGCGACACCGTCGATGTTGGCCTGGCCGTCCTCGAACCCGGCACCACCCGCAACCACGCCTACGTCGCCATGACCCGAGGTCGCCACAGGAACCTCGCCTTCCTCACCGACCCCACCGGCACGGCCCAGGCAGGTGACCTGCTCACCTCGATCGTCGAACCCACCCCACGTCACGACTCGGCCCTGGCAGTCAACGAAGCCCTCCACCACCAGGCCGGGCTGACAGCGCCGACCAGCCCGGTCGCTCCATCGGCCACGCCGCCGGCGACCGACCGGGTCGACCAGATCCGAGCCAAGCTCGATCGACTCCAACGGCGCCCACCACCAGATCGCAGCCGAGGGCTGTGACCTGGGGCGTCGGGATTTCTGGCTCTCCTCGTGCTTCCGTGGGTCGTCAGGGTGCGGATCGGCCGGGCAGGGGTGGGCTGAAGCCGCCTCGGTCGAGGAGAGCTAGGGCGATGAGGTGTTCGGGTTCTTTGAAGCCGTAGGCGACTCTGGTGAGGAGGCGGATCTTGGTGTTGGTGGACTCGATCAGGGCGTTGGACAGGTCGTTGAGGAGGGCGGCTTCGATGCCGGGGAGGTTCTTGCGGATGCGTCGGCCGAGCTTGACGAACGCGGTGATCCGGCATCGGGCCGCCCAGTCGAGCCATCGCTCGAGCATGAGCAGCGCCCGGACGCCCTTGACCTTGACGATCTCGCGGAACTGCTCCTTGAGCAGGTAAGCCCGGTAGAGCCGGCCGTTGACCTTGGCCACCCAGGCCAGCTTGGCCGCCTGGCGGGCGGTGAGGTCCTCGGGGTTCTTCCAGAGCGCGTAGCGGGCGCCCTTGAGGTCCCGGGCATGAGCTTTCATCCCGCCCCGGCGGGCCTCGTTCCAGGTCTCGCGGCGAACTTCGTCGAGGGCGTCGGTCACCCACTTGACGAGATGGAACGCGTCGAGGCACACCGTGGCGTTCTCGCAGCGGGCCCGCACGACATCGCCGATCCACTCCGCGGCGTCGCAGCTGACCAGGCGGATCTGGGCGCAGCGCTGGTCGCCGAGGGCGTCGAAGAACCCGCCGAGGGTCTTCTTGTCGTGGCCCTTCGCGGCCCACACCAGCCGGCCGTTGTCGTGGTCAACGACCACGGTGAGGTACCGGTGGCCGCGCTTGTAGGAGATCTCGTCGATCCCGATGCGGACCAGCCCGTCGAACGGGTCGACCGCCGCCCGAGCCTCGTCGACCACCCGGGCCACAACCGCTCCGACCGTGGCCCACGCGATACGCAACAGCACCGTGATAGCGGTCTTCGATGTGTGCGTCGCCAGCCACGCCACGGTGTCATCAAAGGCCCGGGTGTGGCCGGCATTGTGACGGGCCCACGGGACCTGGATCACCGTTGGGCCGTGCTCGGCACAGTTCACCCGCGGGGCGTCGGCCTCCACGAACGAGCGGACCCCGCCCAGATCCAACGCCCGCCACCGCCGCCGCCCTTCGCCCTGGTCATAGCCCGGCGATCGCCGCCCGCACCGGCCGCACCGCTGCTTCTTGACCCGCCGCGGCCGCACTTGGGCCACCACAGCGTCGGCCTCTTCGTCGAAGTCGACCTGCTCGATGACCGTGCGATCGCACACGCCGAGCAGCCGACGCCATACCTTGACGCCAAGCACCCCGTTCTCCTCCTGCGTTTCTCAAGCCTTCAGACAGCTCGGAAACGTAGGAACGAGGCGGGGTGCTACCACGGATGGCCAGCGAACCTGCCCACGGATCGGTGAAGAGAGCCGGATTTCTTGTCAAGGAATCGGCCGATTTCGGGCCT
The DNA here is from genome assembly GCA_964416885.1 of uncultured Iamiaceae bacterium. Classification (GTDB taxonomy): domain Bacteria; phylum Actinomycetota; class Acidimicrobiia; order Acidimicrobiales; family Iamiaceae; genus Iamia. The sequence continues at coordinate 6,315 of CAYQGF010000010.1, read as the reverse complement.
AGGTGGTCATCGGACGGCACGACACAGGAGCGGACGATGACCACCCCCACGAGCACGCAGCCGGCAACCCTGACAGTGGAGGAGGCCGCCCAGGTCCTCCGCATCGGCCGCACCACCGCCTACGCCCTCGCCCGAGAGTGGCGCACCACCGGCGGTCGCAGCGGCCTCCCCGTCCTCGATCTCGGCCGGTCGCTCCAGGTTCCTCGCGCAGCGCTCGATCGCATTCTCGACGTCCGGGTGACCACGCCGGCCGGAGACACATCGCATCAGTGATCGAGCGCCCCGGCGACCTTCAACGGCGACCGCTGAGACCTGCGACTTTCGTTGGCGCCACCGGTAGGGCCGTTCGCCACAGCGGGATCGTCAGGGTATCCGTCGGAGTTCGGCGGGGCTTGAACGTCCCGCCAATGCGCACAGCGCTACTGGGGTCCAGTTGTTCGCCTTGGCGTCGTAGGCGCAGACGATGAGGGCCACTGGCGCAGATGTCTTCTTGGAGATGCGCCGTATCTCGCGCCGGTCGATCCAGCTGGGGCCGACGGGTGCCGGATGGGTGTGCCACTCGCCCACGTAGCCCACTGGCGAGCCCTGCGGCTGGGCGGCAAGTACACCATCGAGTGCAGCAGTGGCCCGAGCGTGACGGCGCTTGTACGCCGTGTGTCGGGCGCTCGGATCAGGAACTTCCACCATGTCGGTGACATGGACGACGCCGTCCGACGTACGCCATCCGAGGAGCAGGCCGCCGGTTTCGCGCATCGGGTCGCGACCGGCGGCGCGCGTCGCGTGTTGGAGGGCAGCCTCCGAGAGCTCGACTGAGGCTGGCTGGTCGGGCATCAGTTCATCGTGCCAACGGGGCCCGAGACTCCTGGCTCGGAGACGAGCACCTGGATGGTGGTGGGCGGGTACTGGTTGCGGTCGGTGAGCATGTCGGTGGCCATGCCGGTGACCAGGCTGGCGGCGGTCATCACTGCCCATGGGGGTGACGGTGAGACAGGGTCTCCGCACCCCCCCTCTCGCAGGCCGGGGTGCAGGATCTGGGTGGCGGCCACCGGGTCGGAGTACACCTCGCCCGGAGCGAGTGGGCTCCGGTCCACGCGGGCGATGCGGCCGTCGTGTTGCAGGCAGACCGTCACTGCGGGTCGGTTCAGCTCCTTGCTGGCAAGGAGCAGCAGGGCGGTAGCGGGACCGTCGCCGGTGGCGTCGATCACGAGGTCGTGGCTCTCGAAGGTGCGCTCAGCGAGTTCCACCGAGGTCATGGACTGCTCGATCACCTCGATGTCCGCCGGTTGAGCCACGCCGGCGTCGAGGAGGTGGGCCTTTACCGCCTCCGCTTTCGACAAGCCCACGTACGCCGGCGATGCCAAGTGGCGGACGCAATTGCCCGGGCGCAGCACGCTGCCGTCGATGAAGGTGAGGTGACCAACTCCGGAGCGAGCAAGTAGGTCGGCCACGTGGGAGCCGACTGAGCCCAATCCGACCACAGCGACTGACTTTCCACTGAGGGTGGGCGCGTCGGTGCCGGCCCGCATAGTCATGGTGGAGGCGCCCCCGTGAGCCGTCCTCAGCGATACCAACTTGATCGGCGAGAGGGTGTCGACCAGGAGACCGAGGACACCTTGATGGCCCTGACGCTGGTAGCGGACCAGCAGGATGGGAACGCGTCCGTCGGTGACCTCCCGTCGGACGCGACCGGCCAAGGTGGCGCCGAGGCGGTCGAGTAGTTCATCGAGCGTATGCACCGGTTCGGCGAGGTCACCGATGTCGACGACGCGGGCCGCCAGCACGTGCTTTCGGCTCTTGGCGATGGGCGGGCCGGGCTTGACCCGGTACTCGCCGTGGCGACCGCGTACGACACGGACGAGGGTGCCGACCAGCGGCTCGAGGTCGTCGTGAACGATGAGCCCTGCGCCCTGCGGCCAGTACCTCTCCAGGTCGAGGTCCGGTGGGTCCCCTGGCCAGCCGGCGGCGGCCTGGGTGTGCCAGTCAACGATGCGGGCGATCACTGCGCTGGCGTCGGCCCACGGGAGGTGCGATGCCTCGTCCGTGGACCACAGGCAGAAGTGGCCGTCGGCCTCGCGGTGCCACGACATGCCCCCGGTGCCATCGGTGGTGCGCACCTTCGGGACGACCGTCGGGAAGTCGTCGGGCACCGTGATGAGGTGCTCCACAGGTCTGCCACCGACGTCGATGTCACCGGCGTAGATCATGGGGTCAACGCGGCGGAACCCCGACACCAACAGACCATCGGTGAAGGCTTCCCGGGCTGCCTGAATGGTCGCCCGGAACTCGTTCATGCGAACCGGCCGTCGCCAGCGGGAACCTTCCTGTCGCCCGGGATGATGGCCGCCACGGTGCGGCGGGTGCCGTCGTCGTTGCACACCGCCGGCATCGGGAAGACGAACTCGTCGTCGGCGTTCTTGCCGAGGATGTCGCGGAACTTCTTCGCTGCGGCGCACGGGTCCTCGTCAGCCAGGGCCTCTTCGGCACGGGTCGCCAGGTCGGCGAAGGTCGAGGCCGCAGTCGCCATCTGGGCGTCCGTGCACCGGATGGAGATGACCTCGCCGGGCATGGTGGGATCTGCGATACCTGCGCCGGAGGCGACCACGTTCGCCAGTTGGGTAGCGATGGAGCGGAGGGCCCCCACGAAGAGGGTGGCGGGACAGTCGGCATCCAGACCGAGGTTGAACGCGTGGTAGGTGAGGATCTCGAAGTACAGGCCGCCGGGGCGCTTGCCGAGGTTGGCGCGGCGGGCCTGGCGCACGAGCTTCACCACGGGCACGTAGTCGTCGTCGTAGCGGTCGTTCATCTCGGTCGACAGCGCCGTCAGCTTCTCGGGGTTCGTCTTCTGCCACCCATTCCCGTCGTTGTCCGGGCGGTCAGGGATCTCGAGGTAGTCGCCAGCTGGGCGTGCCGGGACGACGTCGACGTGCAGATCGAAATCGGGGAAGAGCACCTTGATGGAGCGGTCCTGCCGTTCGAGGCGGTCATCGTCGTACTTCGACTTGAGGACGGAGGTCACGTCGTCGAGCAGGTCCTGGGGGTCCTTGTCGGCGGCCAGGGCGGGAAGCTTGGAGAGGACGTCCACATCCTTGACCCGCCGGATGCTGACGTGCCGCTTGTAACTACCGATCAAGAGCGTGTCGATCTCTGCTGCCAGGAGATCTGGGTCCGCTTCTAGGACCTCACGGACCTCGGCGTGGGCTGTTGCCGCGTTGGTCTTGTCGTCCTTTGAGGGCTCCACATTGCCCTTGGCGTCTTCGAACTGCGTCAGCAGCTTGGCCATGTTCGGTTCCCCTCAGAAGGTCTCGATCTTCACCGCGGTGCGTAACACCTCCCAGCAGGCGCACACATCACACGGTTGAAACTACGGGCATGTTATCTTGCCAGGTTTCTCGCCGCTCGGGCAGAAAGCTATGCGTCGACGTGGAAGGCCTCGGCGTAGCCGTCGAGGCCGAGGTCCTCCCAGACGACGGTGGGTGCGACCCTGTTCCAGACGTGGCCGAGGAGGAGGGCGAGCCCGGCGGGGGAGGCCATGAAGAGGTGGACGCGACGTGCGGACGCGTCCCGCAGGGCCTTGCGGACCACGCCCTTGATCTCTCGCGTGTACGCGACGGCCTCCGCCCCGCTCTCGACACGCCGTCCGTCAGGGGCGCCGATGCGAACGATGGTGCTTGCGGGCACGCCGGAGGAGCGAACAAACGAGATCACGTCGTCGGTGAGGTCGGCGGCGAAAGCCAGAACGACAACGAGATCATCGCCCTGGGCCGGTCGATCCACCACGTCATTCGTCACCGCAGCGGAGGCGCCCTCGTCAGTTGAGGACCAGAACTGGCCGAAGCGCCCACAGGTGAGCGCGACCCCTTGGACTTCGGAGAGCGCCTCGCCGGCAGCGAACCAGGTCGCTAGGCGCATCGCTCCACGAACCACGACCCGCCGCTCGCCTGATCCCAGCAACTGATTGGCCGCTGCCCGGAGCTCATTATGTAGGCCCTCGTAGGTTGCGCTCCCAACAAGGTGGCGGCGGACCTTCGGGGAGTCACCCTCGTAGCGGTCAAGCCAATCGAGGACCACGTCGGCGTCCTGTGGGGCGGGGTCCAGGTCGATGGCTTGCACCAGGAGCGTCGCGGCAGGTTCGGCGACGGCGAGACTCAGCCCATCGATCTCGGTGCGGACCTCGTCCGCAGTGAGAGTCCGCCGACTTTCCAACACCCAGCCACGAACCATGTCGACACCGACGTTCACGCTGGCAGGGTCGTACTGCAAGCCTGCCTGCATCATCAGGTCGGAGGCTCGCTCGAACTCGTTGGCCTCCTGACAGCCGAGGCGCAACTTCAAGTCCCCAAGCAATTCGAGGAGCTCGGTCTCCTCAACACCGAGGTGGGCTGCCCACTCCACCCGTTTGGTGGCGAGCTTCGTGCCCGTCTCTGCGTAGCGCATCGCAGCGGCCAGCGAGCTCGTTCGGCCTTCGACGTGTACGAGGACGGGGTCCGATGGATGAGGCACGCGGTTCGTGATGAGTTGCAGCAAGGGGTGCTCGGAGGCGCCCCCGAGGAGCAGCCAGCTGCTATGGAACTTCTGGAGGAGACTCGTCCCCTTCGAAGTGGACGAGAGCAAGTAGTCAGTTTCCATGGGTGTTGCCAGGTCCACGGCGAACTTGACCTGGGTGAACTCGTCCGGTGCCGCGTCGGAGCGGATGACGATGTCGTCCACGTTGCCCACGTCCGGGGCCTCGAGCCCCACAGAGCGCAACTGCTGGTGGGTAGGAAGCGCACGGAGGATGCGAGTGAACGCCACCAAATGCTGGAACTCGTCACCACCCTGCCTTGCCGCGCTTCCGGTCCGATGGCTGGGCACGTCAGATATCTCCCACATGAACGAACGCCAGCGGCGAGTGGGTCGCGAGAGGTGGACTCTGTCGACCGTGCTCCCTGGCCGGGAGCTGGCACACGCAGACGCGCCTCACGGCTCCACCCATGTCGGACTGACGGGCGCCGCCCGTCGCATAAGGCCTGAGAGCGATACCAAATGGAGCAGCACCAGCAAGGAGGTCCGTCCACGGGAGGCCGGTCTCATCGTCGGGGCCCCGGTCGATGGGGGTGGACCGCGTCGCTCATAGGCGCATCGTACGGACGGCTGGGCCACGAAGGGGGTGGCTGGTGGAGCGTTCCGGTGGCACGATGACGGAGCCGAGGGCCGAGGGTCCGAGGAAGTGAACCCAGCCCACGTCCGGACGGTCGGCGGCTGGGTTTGCGGCTTTTCGGTAGTCAGGGACCGGTCGGACCGGCGTCGAGGAGGTGGCGGTTGGCTTCGACGGTGCCCCTCACGGGCTTCATGTGGACCAGGCCGTCCTCGGCGATGTCGACGACCTGAGCAACGGCCACGGCATCACCCGCCCCGGCGATCACGTAGCGGCCGGGGACGATGCGGGAGCGGTCGGCGTCGCCGAGATACGTCCACGGGAGGCCGGTCTCGTCCTCGGTGTTGAAGTCGATGCGGAGGTCGACGGCCTGATCGCTCACGGCTGTCAGCGTAGGGATGCTCGGCTGCGCCGCCAGAGATCAGCCTTCCCGGCGGCAAGGACAGCCGCTATCGTGGTGGGCGGCCAAGGGCACAGAGCCTGCGGAAGTGAACCCAGTTGATGGTCGGACGGCCAGCAGCTGGGTTTGCGGCTTTTTTCAGGACACGTCGATCACCTGGGCGACCGCCGGAGCTATCCGCCGTCGCCAGTCGCCGCCGGCACCGACCAACCATGCGAATGCGTCGGCGAGCCACAGCATCGGCTCCTCGCCGCCCCTCACGTGCTGGTAGTCGAGAAGCGGATGACGACGACGAGCAGACCAGATCACTGGATGGTCCTCACGGTCCTGTTCGTGTCGGGACTCGAGGGTGAGCATCACGTCCGAACCCGTCGCCTGCAGATGATCGACGATCGCCGTCAGGCAGCTGGCACGAGCCTCCCGGCTTCGGCGGCCGTGGGCCGAGCGGCAGATGAACACGGTGACATCGGCCTCGAAGCGCACGAGCTCCGACGCCAGCCGACGCTGACGATGGTCGCTCTCGCTGTGGAAGTGCAGTCGGCGCTGACCGGGCAAGAGCAGCTGTCGGGCGGCCTCGCGCAACCGTGGGACCTCGGCCGGAGCCACGACGAGGCAGCTCATCAGGTAGCGGGCCGGGCGTTCGCTCTCATCGGCGTAGGCGTGGAGAGCGCTCACCCGTCCTCGTCCTCTTCGTGCGTGAAGATCTGGCTGGCGACGGTTGCTGCGGCGTCGGCGTCGAGGCTGGGGATGGCGTGGGAGTAGGTGTCGATGGTGATGGAGA
>CAYQGF010000009.1:0-27407 GCA_964416885.1 uncultured Iamiaceae bacterium | reverse complement strand
GCCGACGTCCTGCTCCTCCTGGCCCGCACCGACCCCGATCGTTCCAAGGGCCACAAGGGCCTGTCGATGTTCGTCGCCCCCAAGCCCCGCGGCGACGGCCACGGCTTCGAGATCGTCCAGGAGGCGGTCGACGGCGCCCCCGGCGGCGGGAAGATGGAGGGCCGCCCGATCGACACCATCGGCTACCGGGGCATGCACTCCTACGAGATCGCCTTCGACTCGTGGTTCGTCCCGGCCGAGAACCTGATCGGCCTGGAGGGCGGCGAGGGGCGCGGCTTCTACTACCAGATGGCCGGCTTCGAGAACGGCCGCATCCAGACAGCGGCCCGGGCCATCGGCGTCATGCAGGCGGCCTACGAGGCGGCTCGCCAGTACGCCCAGGACCGCACGGTGTTCGGCCAGACCGTCGCCGAGTACCAGCTCACCCAGGCCAAGCTGGGCCGGATGGCGACGGTGATCCAGGCCAGCCGCCAGTTCGCCTACGTCGTGGCCCGGCTGATGGCCAAGGGCGAGGGTCGGATGGAGGCCAGCCTGATCAAGGCCTACGTCTGCAAGGCCGCCGAGTGGGTCACCCGCGAGGCCATGCAGATCCACGGCGGCATGGGCTACGCCGAGGAGTACGACGTCAGCCGCTACTTCGTCGACGCCCGCGTGCTCAGCATCTTCGAGGGCGCCGACGAGCTGCTCTGCATCCGCGTCATCGCCAAGTCCCTGGTCGCCAACGCCCAGGCCTGACCCTCGGCCGCCCCGAGCCGCGAGGACCGGGGGCGCGGCCTCCCTGGTCTCAGGCTCCCCGGCATCCGACGCCGGACCCGGTCAGCGCGCCACCCATCCGGTGGCGCGCTGACCAGCTTCGGCCCCTTCGGCCCCCTGCTACTGCTCCATCGCACCAGTTCGTTTGCAGGTGCGAGGACGGTCAGATCGTGCAGGTGACGAGGAAAGCGAGGAGGTTGGTGGCGTCTGAGGTGGTGAACATCTCGTCGAGGGCGATGTTGAACTCGAGACGCCGGGCGAACGGGATGCTGACCGCGTCATAGCCGTGCGACAGCAACTCGCCAGCCATCATGAGCCGGGCCGTCCGCTTGTTGCCGTCGAAGTAGAACTGCCGACGCGTCGCCGACGCGAAATAGACGAGGGCACGTCGGCGAGCGTCACCGAGGCCGGCCAGGGCCTTCACGAGCTCATCGAAGTGGGCGAGGAGGCGCTCGCCGCCGGGGCCCGGCTCGGCCCCTTCGACGGTGCCCCCACCCGCGAGCCGGACATGCCCGCCACCGGTGGCGAGGCCCTCCCCACGGAAGTGGCCCGATTCGATGGCCTCGTGCCGGGCGACCAGGCTGTGAAGCTCGTCGGACACGGCCTTCGTCAACGCGAAGCTGCCCTCGGAGACGAGCTGGTCGAGGCGGTGGTAGGCGTCCCGCAACGCCAGGACCTGTTGCTCGTCCTCCAACGGCCGACCTCCGACCGTCACCCCCTCCAGAAGGGTTCGGACCTCCGGCAACGTGAAGGTGTTGCCCTCCAGCGCCGCGGTGTCCCAGATGAGCTCCGGGAACAGGGCGCGGAAGCGATGGCATGCCCGCTCGACGCTGCTGGGGCGGATGCCATCGACAGCGGGGTCGGACCAGGTGATGCCGAAGGCACGAAGCCGGTCCTCGGGGGCGACGCCCGGCGTCGCCGGGAGGACGCCCGACGAGACCCGCCGTTGCTCGACATAGCGGTCCGGGTCGGGGGCCCAGTCCGACGGCTCGACAGGGTTCACCACGTCTCCACCTCCTGCTGGGCCGCCTCGGCCGTCGCCCCACCCACGGAGGTGCAGTCGAGGACGACCTGGAGCGGCGACGCGAACCAGATCCCGCCATGCCGGAACGCGTTCGTGAAGAGGGCGTCGTCGGCCGCGACGAGGGCCAAGGTCGTCCGCTCGACGTCGGGCGCCAGGGAGAGGCCGGCGCCGGTGAGCAGTCGCTCGACGAGCCCGGCGTCGTGGCACCAGAGGATCGACGGGGACGGGAGCACGGCCCACGCCGACGGCAGGCCCAGACCCGCCGCTCCCGAGAGCGCCCATCGCCCCCCAGCGGCGTCGGCAGCCGAGGCGACCCGCCCGACCGTCACGTCGCCAGCGAGGAGCACGGCCCGCTCCTGGCGCAGCGGTCCCGATGCCACCCCCGCCGCCACCGTGACGGCCACCGGGTCCTCGCCCGCGTACCGGGTCAGACGGGCCGCCCATGCGGCCACCTCGGGCGAGTCGTCGACGTAGCCCCGCTCGAACCGAGCCCGGGCCGCCGCGGCTGCCGCCGGGTCGGCCGCCGGCATCGACCGAAGGGGCAGATCGATGCCACAGGCCAGGGCGATCTCCCGCAGGGTCCCGAACGCCGGGTCAACCTGATCGGTGAGCACCCGGTGGACCGTGGACGGCGACACCCCGGCCCTGTGGGCGACGGCGGCGGCTGACAGGCCCGCGCCTGCGACCCAGCCCTCGACGGTCGCACCGACCGTCGACGAAGCTCGAGAGCGCGACTCCATGTTCGGACAGACTATCAGGCACATTCCAGATACGGAATAGCAAGGCGATGCCCTTCCCCACGAGGGCAAGGTGGCCTCTACATGGCGAAGAGCTCGACGGGGACGGCGGCATCGGTCGCCATGCGGGGGCCGGCGACCGAGAAGAGGCCCCGGAGGAAGCGGTCGGGGTCGGCCATCGGGTGATCGCCCAGGCCGGCCAGGTAGGCCTCGTGGGCCTGCAGGCTGGCGACGGCCCGCTCGATGTCGGGCTCGGACAGGGCCACCCCGTGGGCGGCCTGGGGCGAGTTCGCCACCGCCACCCAGCGGACACCACCCCACGGCTCCAGCCCCTCCTCCTCGGCCAGCGGCCGGAACACCCACCGGTTGGCGGCGTCGCGCACGGCGTCGATCACGGCCTGGCCGGTGACCACGTGGTCGGCCATGTTGAGCTGCCCGGGGCCGAAGGTCTCCCGGTGGTTGATCGTCATCACCATCTGGGGCCGGACCCGGCGGATGGCCGCGGCGATGTCGGCCCGGAGGCGCAGCCCGTACTCGAGCATCCCGTCGGGGTGGCCGAGCACCTGGAGGTCGGTGACGCCCACGGCCTCGCACGCCGCGTACTGCTCCCGCACCCGGAGCGGACCGCACTCCTCCGGCGCCAGCCCGTCGATGCCGGCCTCCCCTGCGGTGACCAGGGCGTAGGCGACGGTCTTGCCCTGGTCGGTCCAGCGGGCCACCGCCCCCGAGGCGCCGTACTCCATGTCGTCGGGGTGGGCGACGACGGCCAGGCCGACCTCCCAGTCCTCGGGGACGGGCTCCAGCGGCGGAAGGGGCGGCAGGTCCTGTGTCATGGGGGCATCATGGCCCGGTGATCACCGGTTACCACTCGATCGTCTACTCCGACGACGCCGAGGCCACCCGCGCCTTCTTCCGCGACGTCCTGGGCTGGCCGCACATCGACGCCGGCGGGGGCTGGCTGATCTTCAAGACGCCCCCCTCCGAGGTCGGCGTCCACCCGACCCAGGGGGCCGAGGGCCAGACCTGGGCCACCGTCCCCCACGCCCAGGTGTCGCTGATGTGCGACGACATCGAGGCGACCCTCGCCGAGCTCCGGGCCAAGGGCGTCGAGGTCGGCGACGAGGTCCGCGACGAGGGCTTCGGCCTGGTCGGCTCGCTGACCGTCCCGGGCGCCGGCGAGATGATGATCTACCAGCCCCGTCACGAGCCGGCCCACGCCCTGCCCGGCGACGAGTAGGCCCGGGCCCCGGTCCCGGCCGTATCCTCGCTCCGACATGAGCGACGCCCCCAGCCCCTTCTCCGCCGAGGTCGTGGCGGCCATCGCCCGGCACATGAACGACGACCACGGCGAGGACAACGTCACCATCTGCCGGGGCCTCGGCGGCCAGCCGACCACCACGGCGGCGACCATGACCGGCATGACGCCCGACGGCATCGTCTTCGGCGCCACCCTCGACGGGGGCGACGAGGTCGAGGTCGTCGTGCCGTGGTCGGAGCCGATCACCGAACGGGCCCAGGTCCGGGCCGAGGTCGTCCGCATGCACACCGAGGCCAGCACCGCCCTGGGCCTCCCACCGAGGGAGCACTGAGGTGCCCCGCGTCATCGGGGGGTCCCTCGCGACCCACCGCGACCAGACGCGGGAGCGCATCTTCGAGGCCCTGGCCAAGCTCATGTACGAGCGGGGCTACGACGCCATCAGCCTGGCCGACGTCGCAGCCGAGTGCGGGCTGGCCCGGACGGCCATGTACAACTACTTCCCGGACAAGGAGTCCCTGCTCATCGGGTACGCGAGCCGGGAGACCGATCGCTACGTGACCCAGCTGCGCGACGCCCTGGCCGAGGTCGGCGCCAACCCGGTGGCCCGCTTGCAGGTCTACGTCCGCAGCCAGCTCACCTACTTCTCCGAGCACCACCTGCCGCCGGGCCCGGCGCTCCGCCACATGCTCGACGGGACCGCCTACGAGAAGATCGTCGACCACGTCCGCTCGCTCGACGACGAGCTGCGGTCGATCCTGGAGGACGGCCGCCACGAGCGCTACATGCTGGTCGACGACCTGGTCGACACCGCGGCGATGATCAACGCGTGCATCGCCCGGGGCAGCTCGCTCCGGCCCGGCGACGCCCGGCTCGAGCACACCATCGAGCTGACCGAGGCCTTCGTGCTGCGGGCGCTCGGGGCCCGGCTCGACCGCGACGGCAACGCCCGCCGCATCCCCCGCACCGCCCGCTAGGCCGGCGCGCGTACGCGAAGTGCCTGGCACTTCGCGTCCTCACCGGCGGGGCATGACCAGGGGGGCACCGGTGCGGGGGTGGGCCAGCACCTCGATCGGGTGGTGGTAGACGGCCGACAGGAGCTTCTCGTCGAACACCTCGGCCGGGGGACCGTCGGCGGCCACCCGGCCCTCCGAGAGGACGACGATCCGATGGGCGTGGGCGCCGGCCAGGGCCAGGTCGTGGAGCACGACCACGACGGCCACCCCCACCTCGGCGCGGGCGCGCGCCAGCCCGAGCACCAGCTCCTGGTGGTGCAGGTCGAGCGCCGCGGTCGGCTCGTCGAGGAACAGGACCGGGGCCTCCTGCGCCAGCACCCGGGCCAGCGCGGCCCGCGCCCGTTCGCCCCCCGACAGCGTCGGGAGCTGCCGGTGCGCCATGTGGGCGACGTCGCACTCGTGCAGCACCCGCTCGATGACCTCCTCGCCCCGGTCGTCGCCGTCGACCGGCACCCACGGCGCCCGGCCCATCTCGACCACCTCCCGCACCGTGAACGGGAAGGTGACCGTCACCGCCTGCGGGAGGACCGATCGGCGCAGGGCCAGCTCGGGCCCGGACCACTCCCCCAGCAGACGCCCGGCCACCCGGACCTCGCCCGCCGTCACCGCGACATCGCCGGTCAGGGCGCCGAGCAGGGTCGACTTGCCCGCCCCGTTGGGGCCGACGAGGGCCACGACCTCCCCCGCCGCGACCTCGATGTCGACCCGGTCGAGGATCCGCCGGCCACCCAGGTCGACGGTGACGCCCTGCCCGCTGACCAGGGTCCCGCCCGGCCCGACGGGGTCGGGGGCGGACAGCCGGCGCACCGAGAGGGCCATCAGGCCCAGCCGCCCTGCCGCGACCGCATGCGGCGAAGCTGCCAGAAGAAGAAGGGGCTGCCGACCAGCGCGGTCAGCACGCCGAGCGGGACCTCGGCGGGCGCCGCGATGGTGCGGGCGGCCAGGTCGGCGGCGACGAGGATCGTGGCCCCGGCCAGCCCGGAGGCGGGCACCAGCAGGCGGTGCCCGGGCCCGGCGACCATCCGCACCAGGTGCGGCACGACCAGGCCGATGAACAGGACCTGGCCCGACACCGCCACGGCCGAGGCGGTCAGCACCGCCACCAGCACCAGAACCGTGCGGCGGGTGCCCTCGACGTCGACGCCGAGGTGGCGGGCCGGCCGGTCACCCAGGGCCAGCAGGTCGAGCCGACGGGAGAACAGCGGCGCCAGCACCATCCCGCCGATCGCCAGCGGGGCGACGACGGCGACCTTGGGCCAGGTCGCCTGGGCCATCGAGCCGAGGGTCCAGAAGGTGATGCTGCGGAGCTGGGCGTCGTCGGAGAAGTAGGTGAGCAGGCCGAGCACGGCCCCGGTGAGGGCGTTGAGGGCGATGCCGGTGAGCACCATGGTGATCACCTCGGTCCGGCCGTCCTGTCGGGAGGCGGCGTAGACGAGGAACACCGTCGCCACCCCGCCGGCGAAGGCGGCCGCGGTGATCGACCAGGTGCCGAACGGGGCCAGCCCGCTGACGATGATGACCACCGCCCCGAGGGCGGCCCCCGACGACACGCCGATGATGCCGGGCTCGGCCAGCGGGTTGCTGAAGGTCCCCTGCATCAGGGCGCCGGCGCACCCGAGGGAGCCCCCGACGAGCACGGTGAGGGCGACGCGGGGGAAGCGGATCTGCCACAGGACGTCCTCGCCGAGGGCATCGGGCGGGGTGCCCCACGGCAACCCGAGGCGGTGCAGGACCGAGCCGAGCACCTCGGCCGGGGTCACCCGGAACGCCCCGGACGCGCCCGCCACGACGACGAGGACCACGAGGGCGATGGTCAGCCCGAGCAGCAGCGCCCCGGCCCGGGCGCGCCGGGGGCCGCGACCGACGACGGCCGCAGGTCCCCCGATGCTGGTCTCGACCCCCGCGCTCGCCACCTCAGGGGAAGCGGCGGACAGCGCGGCCCTGGTACTCGGCCGAGTTGGCGAGGTTGACGGCCAGGGCCAGATCGCCCTTCAGCACCACCTGGCCGGCCCAGTAGGCGAGGCCGCCGGTCTCGGCGCGCCGCCCGAGCAGGGTCTGGTACAGGCCCTCGACCCGCGTGCGGGCCGACTCGTTCGACTGGTACATCCGCAGGGCCACGTTGGTGCGGCCGTGCCGCGTGATCTCGTTCATCCAGTAGGTCCGACCGCCGGGGTCGGCCGGGCGGAGCAGGACCTTCTGGTAGAGGTCGTTGACCCACGAGGCGTCGGTCTTGCCGCCGATGCCGTTGTAGTACTCGCCCGAGGCGTAGAAGCTGGCGGCGACGCTGGCGACGCTGGCACCGGACCGGAGCTTGCCGGTCCAGTAGGCGACGCCGCCGGCGTCGCCGTTGCGGCCGAGCGTGTCGCGGTAGAGCTTGTTGACCACGCTGGCGAGCCACTGGTCGGAGGTCGACAGGGCGCGGAGGTAGGCCGGCTTCGACTGGCCCCCCTCGAGGGCGGCGACGTCGCGGTTGAACTCGGCCGGCGACGGCTCACGGCCCAGGAAGTCGACGTAGGAGGCGACGACGAACGGCCCGACGGTGGACTTGGTCTGGCCGGTGAAGGAGACCGGGACCTTGACGTCCTGGCTGCGGTCGCCGCTGGCCCGGTGGTCCATCCGGGTGACGATCTTGCAGTCGCGCGGGGCGATGAGCTGGAGGCAGTTGGTGAAGCCGTCGTTGGCCTCGACCGTCAGGGTGGTGGTGAACGACCCGTCGGGGGCGATCGGCACCGACGCAGCGTCGCCGATCGGGTTGTTGGTGACCCACCGCGTGGTCGTGGTGGCACCGGTCTGGTCGACGCCGCCCAGGCACGGGCTCGGCGCCGAGCCGGCCCCGATGTCGACGCACAGCGAGAGGTAGAACCCGTCGGTGTCCAGGTCGAAGCCGGGGATGGCGAACCCGGTCCCGGTGATCGTGACCGTCGTGCCGGCCGGTGAGAGCCCGTCGACCTGGGACACGGTCAGGGTCTGGCCGTGGGGACCGGTGGCACTGCCCGGTGCGGCGGCGACCGGCGAGGCCGGGGCGAGCACCACCAGGCCGAGGCCCAGGGCGAGGGCCGACGCGGCGGCGATGAGACGGTGGATGGGACGCATGTCAGCTCCGGGGCTCGGGGGACGACGGGTGGGGGGCGGCGGAGGACCGCCGGGAGAGCAGGACCAGGGCGACGCCGAGCCCCGCCAGCACCAGGCCGACGGTGACGAGGCGGGTGGAGTCGGCCCCGGTGGTGGCGAGCGATCCGTAGCTCGTCGGGCCGGTGGTGGTGCCGCCGGTAGGGGTGCCCAGGGGGAAGCCCGTGAAGGTGGGGGTGGCCGTCGCCGTGGTGTCGATCGGGTCGGTGGCGCAGGCGGCCTCGCCGGCGAAGCAGACCGGGACCTTGACGTCCTGGCTGCGGTCGGCGGTGGCCCGGTGGTCGGCCCGGGCGACGATGACGCAGCGCTTACCGCCGGTGAGGGCCAGGCAGTCGACGAACTCGTCCTGGGCGCTGACGGTGATGTGGGCCGTGAACGAGCCGTCGGCGGCGATCGGGACGGCCGGCGCGTCGCCGATCGGGTTGTTGGTGACCCACTGCGACGACCCGGTCTCGCCCTCCATGTCGACGCCGCCGATGCAGGGCGAGGGCTGGGCGCCGGGGCCGTTGTCGACGCAGAAGCTGATGTACAGGCCGCCGCTGGCGTGGTCGAGGCCGGCCGCCTCGGTGAAGCCGCGGCCGACGACCTCCACCTCGGTGCCCGCCGGGTCGAGGTTGTCGACCGGCGAGGCGGTGAGCGTCTGGCCGTTGGGGCCGGTCCCGGTCCGGGTCCCGCTGGGGGTCAGGCCCGCGGGCGGGTCCGGGCGGGGGGTCGGCGGCGTCGGCGGGTCGACGGGGGGCGGCTCGATCGGGTCCGTGCCGCAGGACGTCTCGCCGGCGAAGCACACGGGCACCTTGACGTCCTGGCGGCGGTCACCGGAGCGGCGGTGGTCGACGCGGGACACGACCACGCAGCGGCGGCCCCCGGTGAGGGCCAGGCAGTCGACGAACTCGTCGGCCCGCTGGATGCTGATGTCGGCCGTGAAGGAGCCGTCGGCCGCGATGGGCACCGCGGGCACGCCCTCGTACGGGTTGTTGGTGACCCACTGCGACGAGCCGGTCGCGCCGTCCATGTCGACGCCGCCGATGCAGGGCGAGGGCTGGGCGCCGGGGCCGTTGTCGACGCACAGGCCGACGTAGAGGCCGTCGGTGGCGATGGTGAAGCCGGTCGCGGCCGTGTAGCCGGCGCCGGTGACCGTGATCGTCTCCCCGGCCGGGTCGAGGTCGTCGGCGGGGGTGACGGTCAGCGTCTGGCCGCTGGGGCCGGTGCCCGTGCGGCTGCCCGAGCCGGCCCGCACGGACCGCGGGGTGGGCACCGACGACGCGCCGTCGGCCGCGGCCGGCGAGGCGTCGGGGTCGTCGGTGTCGCCGGCCGGGGCGGGGTCGGGTCGGCCCGGGGCGGGAGCGGTGAAGGAGACCGGCACGCCGACGTCCCAGCCGTCGGCGGCGTCGAGGTCGGTCGTCGCCCACACGGCGCCGCCACCGGCGACCAGGTCGTGGATGGTGCCGTCGGGCGCCGTGACCACCGCGGCCACGTCGACCAGGTCGACAGTCACGCGGCCCTCGGCGGTGACGGCCGCGGCCGGGACGACGACCTCCGTGCCGACGACGGCCGGGGCCGCGTCCTCGTCGACGTCGCGCTCGTCGGCGCCGTCGCCCTCGTCGGCCACGGAGCCGTCGGCGGTGGGCACGGCGGGGGACGGCACGCCGTAGGCGACGCGGACCGCGTCGCCGGCGGACAGCCCGGTGACCGTGACGGCCACGGCCTCCCCGGCAGGGTCGAGGTCGAGGCCCGGGGCGACGCTGATGGTCAGCCCGGTGGCGCCGGTCGCCGTCACCGCCTCCTGCTCCCCACCGGGGAGGGTGGAGGCGTCCAGCGGCGCCGCCCCGGCGACGACCGTCGGGGCGACCATGGTGACCGTGCCGGCGACGACCAGCCCAGCGCCGAGGGCCAGGAGCCGGCGGGCCGGCCCGGCCCGGCGGGTGGTCGACGTGCTGCGTGGCATGGGGGCTCCTGCGGAAGGGGTCACGATGCGGGGTAGATCTGCTCGATCATCAGCTCCAGGGCGCGCGCCGTGCGGCCCCCGAAGCTGTAGAGGAGGCCGTCCTCGACGGAGACGATGCGCCGGTCGCGGCCGGCGGGCGTCTGGGCGATGCCCGGGATCTCGACCAGGCCGTCGATGCCGCCGACCGAGTCGAGGCCGGTGGTGGTCATCAGGATGATCTCCGGCGCGGCCTCGGTGAGCGCCTCGCTGGTGATCGGGGTGAAGGGACGGTCGAGCCCGATGGCGGTGCCGGCATCCTCGCCCCCGGCGGCCTCGATCATCTCGTCGGCCCCGGAGCCGGGGCCGGCGATCAGGTACACACCGGCCTGGCCCCGCATGTAGAGGAAGGCGATGCGCGGCGGATCGACGCCCTCGGGCACGGTCGCCCGGACCGTGTCGATCTCCTCGTCCGCCTCGGCGGCCAGGCGCTCGCCCTGCTCGGGGACGCCGAGCGCGGTGGCGATCTGCTCGATGCGGCCACCAATGCCGGCGATGGTGCTGACCTCGTCGACGACGACGACCGGCACGCCGGCGGCCCGGATCTGGTCGATGGCCTCGGGGGGCCCGATGGTGGGGTCGACCAGGACGATGGTGGGCCGGAGCGACAGGACCGACTCGGGCGAGACGTCGTGGGCCCGGGTGACGACCGGGACGTCCTCGGCCTCGACGAAGGTGGAGGCCACGTCGCGGCCGACCACGTTGTCGCCCAGCCCGAGGGCGAAGACCGTCTCGGTGATGTTCCCCCAGAGCGACACGATGCGGCTGACGTCGTCGACCCGGACCGTGCGGCCGTCGGCGGAGGAGACCTCGGCAGGCAGCTCCGGCTCGACCGGCCCGTCGACCGGGGCGACCGACTGGTCCTCGCTCCGCTCGCCCGGGCCCGGCTCGGCCCGGGCCGCCTGGGGCCCGTCGGAGCCGCCGCACGCGGCGAGCACCGTCAAGGCGACCACGACGACCGCGACGGGCAGCCGCGTCCGCACCGTCACGGGGCGTCGCCCCCGGGGCCGGCCTCGCTGTCGGTACCGGCCGCGCCGCCGTCCCCGGCGGTGGCCGCGGCCCGACGGTTGCGGACGACGAGGGCGGCCCCGACCGCGGCGGCGACCACGGCCAGCCCGATCACGATCGGCACGACGGGCGAGCTGCCGTCGGCGTCCTCCTCGGCGCGCACGGGCGCGGTGACGACCTCGTCGTCGGCCTCGGTGGTGGTCGTGGTCGTCTCGACGGGCGACTCGGCCGCGAAGCCGACCGGGACGGCGATGTCCAGGGTGCGGTCCGCCGCGGCCGCCTCGGCGTCGGCGTCACCGATGGCGAAGCGACGGACGATGACGGCGCAGTCGACGGTGCGGCAATCGGTCTCGTCGTCGATGACCGCGGCCACCTCGAGGTCGAGCGCGAAGGAGCCGTCGTCGGCGAAGGTCACGAAGTCGCCGTCGGCGCCCTCGGGGGCCACGACCCGGGACGCGTCGGGCGTGGCCCCGGCCAGGCACGGCGAGGGGGCCTCGGTCGGGCCGGCCGCGACCTGGCAGAGGGTCACCTGGAGCGGGACGGCAGGGTCGAACCCGGCCCCCTCGATGGCGAGGTCCTCGCCCTCCGGGTCGAGGTCGTCGGCCACCGACAGGGTGATGCTCCGCTCCCCGACCGTGCCGGTGAGCCCGTCCGCGCTGACCTCGGTCGGCGGCGCCGGCTCGGGGGCGGTGGTGCTGGGCGGCGGAGGGGGGGCGATGGTCGTGGGCGGGGCCGTCGTCGCCGGCGCGGTGGTGGGCGGGGCGGTCAGCGGCGGCCCGGCGTCACCGGCGGCGAAGGTGACCGGGATGAAGATGTCCTGGGTGCGGTCGGCCGTCCGGGTGTGGTCGTTGCGGGTGACGATGGCGCACTGGATCTGCCGGCAGTCGAAGCCCTCGGCGATCACCGGGGCCACGCCGATGTTGACGCTGAACGTGCCGTCGGGGCCGTAGGGGATGGCCAGGCCCTCGCCGTAGGAGGGCGGGGCCGACGACACCCACTGCGACGCCCCGGTGGCCCCGGTCTGGTCGATGCCGCCGCCGCAGGGCGACGGCGCGGTGTCGGGCGGGGTGACGACGCAGAGGGCGACGTAGATGCCCTTGTTGACGTCGTAGCCGCTGCCCGCCACTCCGACGGTCTGACCGGCCGCGGCGAGGCCCTGGGACTGGCCGGCCCGGAGCGTCCGCTGACCGTCGGTGGCCGACAACCCGTCGGGCGCAACGGTCGTGGTGGGTCGCTGGGCGGCCGCCGGGGCCGGGGCGGCCACGACGGCGCCGACCGCGACGAGGACGACGAGGCCGGCCGCGACGAGACCGGCCAGGGCTCGCGCCGTGGTCGTCACGTCACCGCCGGGGAGAGCGGGTGTTAAGCAAGCCTTTCCGATGGACCCAGGTTGGCGCGACGCGCAACCGCAAAGCAACCGCAACGACAGAGGCCCACGTCACACGGTTCGTCGCCCCTTCACCATCCCCGTTGTTCACGACAACCTGTCTCGAAGCCGACGACGGTTCGTCATGAACGCACGACAAATCGTCGTGAAGTTGTTGCGCGCGGCGGTCAGCGAAGAGCAGACTGACCGGCGTGACGACCACGGCTGACACGCCCACCCTCCGGTTCTCCGCCACCCTCCGGGAGCAGACGGCGCCCGACCACGGCAGTGCCGAGGGCTCGACCCTCATGACCGACCTCCTCGAGGGCCGGCTCGACCGGGCGCGCATGGGCGACATGCTGGCCCAGCACCTCCTCGTCTACCGGGCGCTCGAGAGCGTGGCCGCCGACCTCGCCGACGACCCGGTCGTCGCCCCCTTCCTGCTCCCCGGCCTGGAGCGGGTCCCGACGCTGGAGGCCGACGTCACCCTCCTCCTCGGTCCCGACGCCCTCGCCACGCTGTCGGCCCGACCGGGCACGGCAGCCTACGTCGAGCGCATCGAGGCCACCGCCACCTGGCCGGCGGGCTTCGTCGCCCACCACTACACCCGCTACCTCGGCGACCTCTCCGGCGGACAGCACATCAAGCACATCGTCGCCCGGACCTACCCCGACCTGCCGATCAGCTTCTACACCTTCACCGAGGTCGAGAGCCCCAAGGTCCTCAAGGACACCTACCGGGACCTCCTCGACCAGGCCCCGTGGTCGCCCGAGGACCAGGCCGCCGTCATCGACGAGGTCAAGGTCGCCTACGCCCTCAACGAGCGGATGTTCGCCGACCTGGAGTAGGTCTCCTCAGGAACCTCGCGGCGCTGGCGCGTTCAGGCGGCCGGGGGGACGAGGTCGGTGGGGAGGAGCTGCTCGGTGAGGAGCAGCTCGAAGCGGGCCGGGTCGCCGGCCACGAAGGCCCGACAGCGCTCGACGCCCTCGGTGTAGCAGAAGATGTAGGCCCGCCAGGTCGGGTCGCTGATGAAGGCGACCTGCTTCTCGGCTCGGGCCTTCGGCAGCAGCAGGAAGCGCTCGGCCCAGGCCACCGCCTCCTCGGCCGGTCGCCCCTCGTCGTGCACCATCAGGGCCAGGTTCCCGCGGGCCTTGCTCACCGACGCCATGGCACCCCGGACCGCGGCCGCCTCGTCGGCGTCGTAGCGCAGGTGCAGCTCGGCGAACAGCGGCGCCAGCACCGCCTCCTGCTCCTCCCCCACCAGGGCTTCCAGGGCGGCGTCGGCCAAGCCCTCGGCCAGCAGGCACTGGGGCGTGCCCACCAGGAAGATCGCCTCCTCCAGCTGACGGCGCTGGCGGACCAGGCCGACCTCCTTGCGACAGTGCTCGGTGTGGTGGCCGGGATAGGCCTCGTGGGCGATCAGGTGCCCGAGGACCAGGGTCTGCACCGGGAGGTCGACGTTGATCGCGACCCGGCTGCGGAGGTCGCCCAGGTAGTAGTTGAACCCGCTCCACGGTCGGTCGGTCTCCAGCACCCACTCGACCTGCTCGCCGTCGGGGAGGCCCCACCGACGCCGGGTCCGGTCGGCGAAGTCCTCCGCCAGGGTGCGGACCGCGCCGTCCAGCCGGTCGGGCGGGATGGTGTGGGCCTCCCGCCAGGCGATCACCCGGTCGCGCAACGGCCCGTCGCCCGGCAGGGCCTCGTCCAGCCGGCGGTGGGCTGCGACCAGGTCGTCCTCGGCCACCGGCGCGGGCCGGACGCCGTAACTGGCCTCCACCTCGTCGAGGTACGACAGCGGCTCGCCGGCCAGGCTCCGACCGACCGTGTGGAGCCCCACGACCTGGGCCCGCAACCAGGCCCGACGCCGGCCGTCGACCTCGGGGTCGACGCCCCCGTCGATGGCGACGACGAGCCGCGCCGCATCGGCCACCAGGACCGGCAGCGGGACCGGCGGACCGGCCTCGGCCTCCGCCTTCCAGGCCGGCGGCCCGTAGTAGGCGTCGACCAGCCCGTCGAGGTGCCGGCCCAGGGCCAGCCCGAGCCGGACGTACCGCTCGACGAGAGGAGGCGTGCTCACCCCTGTGCCGCTCACCCCAGTGCCTCTGACCCCAGTGCCGCTCACCCCAGTGCCGCTCACCCCAGGGCGGTGTGGAGGGCGGTGACGGTGCGCGCCCAGGCCCGGGCCGACTGCTCGGCGTCGAAGACCTCGGGGCGGGTGTCGTTGAAGAAGGCGTGGTCGACGCCGGGGAAGATCTCGATCTCGGCGTCGACCCCGGCCTGCGTCAGGTCGTCCTCCAGGCCTCGGGCCAGGTCGGGGCCGAAGAAGCCGTCCTGCTCGGCGAAGTTGCCCCGCACCTGGGCCTGGACCTTCGACCAGTCGGGCTGGGCGTGCTCCCACGGGATCAGCCCGTACCAGGGGACGCAGATGGCGAAGGCGGCCGGGCGCTCGGCCGCCAGCACCAGCGCCAGCCCGCCGCCCATGCAGAAGCCGGTCACACCGAGCTTCTCGTTGGTGACGGCCTCGCTCGCCTGGAGGTGGGCGATGGCGCCCGACATGTCGGCCACGGCCTGGTCGATGTTCAGCGCCATCATCAGCTTGCCGGCCTCGTCGGGCTCGGTGGTGGTCTCGCCGTGGTAGAGGTCAGGCGCCAGGGCCACGAACCCCTCACCGGCGAAACGGTCGCACACGTCCTTGATGTGGTCGACCAGCCCCCACCACTCCTGGATGACGATCAGCCCCGGCCCCGACCCGCCCTCGGGGACGCTCAGGTAGCCGCTGGCGGTGTCGTCGCCGTTCGGGAACTCCACGATCTGGCCCATGACCGCCGACCCTACCCACACGACCGCTGCGTACGCGGCCGGACGCTGCGCCATGATGCGGCGCATGTCGCGCCGCGAGCTGATCAAGATGACGCCGGAGGAGGTCGACGCCTTCCTCCACGGGCCTCGCACCATGAACCTGGCAACCCACAACCACGACGGCACCATCCACCTGGTGGCCATGTGGTACGGGTTCCTGCCCGACGGCACCATCGGGTTCGAGACCTTCGGCCGCTCGCAGAAGGCCCAGAACCTGCGGCGCGACCCCCGGGTCACGGCGCTGGTCGAGGCCGGCGACCGCTACGAGAACCTCCAGGGCGTCGAGCTGGTCGGCACCATGGAGGTCACCGACGACCACGACACCCTGATGGCCATCGCCATCTCGGTGCTGGAGCGCTACCACCCGGAGGTCTCCGAGGCCGACCGCGCGGCTGCGGCGGAGATGGTCGTCAACAAGCGGGTCGCCCTGCTGCTCCGCCCCGAGCGGACCGTCAGCTGGGACCACACCAAGCTCGGCGGTACCTACTGAGCCACCGTCGCGGTCAGGCCTCGAGGATGGCCACCACCCGCTGGTAGGCCTCGGCGTCGCGATGGTCCGCGGCCGCTCGGAAGAGGACGGCCCGCACCAGCAACTGCTCGCCCTGTCGACGCAGCAACCGCTCGACGAGGTCGTCACCCGCCCCCTCCCACGCGACGGCGTCGGCGACGACGATCGCATCGGCGTAGCCCGCCGGTCGCCAGAACGGGCTCACGTCGATGACCGCCGGGCCCAGGCCGTCGTGGAACAGCACGTTCCCGCCGAGGTCGCCGTGGACCAGTTGGGGCGGGAGGTCGACGGGCTGCCGCCGAGCGAGCAGCGGTCGCACGGCCTCCGGCAGGGCGGCGTCGACCTCGCCCCACGCGACCCGGTCCGCAACGGCCCAGCGGTGCGAGCCCACCGCCGCCGGCGACCACGCGACGGCCGCGACGGCACGGTGGAACCGCGCCGACACCTCCAGCACCTCGTCCCACACCGCGGCGCGGTGCGCCCCGTCGAGCCAGTGCCATGCCGACCAGCCGTCGACGACCCACGCGCCCGTCGACGACCGAGCCGGTCGAACGACCCGTAGGCCGGGACCGGGGTCGAGGCCAGCGAGGACCTCCGCCACCCAGCCGGCCTGCACGGGCTCGATCACGGGCTTCAGCACCAGCCGGCCGGAGCGAAGGGCCTCACCCTGGCCACCCTCGAGAGGTTGCGGGTCGGTGACCGACCACGCCTCGAGCACCGACTGCGGAGGGGTTCGGGCCCTCACCGGTCGCACCCAGGGCCCCGAGCCGTCGCCCCCCTCAGGGGCGGCGGAACGACCCGGGGGTGCGGCTCGGGACCAGGAGCTCCGGGGCGACGGGGCAGGTCGGGGCCCGGACGCCGGTGGCCACGTCGACCGGCCCCTCCAGGCCGACGACCCGGTCGACCAGGTCGAGCGGGACCACATCGACGTCGGACTCCCAGGGCTCCTCGGCATCGATGGCCCCGCCGAGCACCACGTCGTAGGTCGGACCGGGGAGGAGCCGACCGACCGGCACCACGAGCCACACCGATCGGCCCGCGGCCCGAGCCACCGCGGCCGCGGCCCGGCTCCCCGGGGCGGCCAGCGCCGACGTCGGACCGACCGCCTCGGCCTCGAGCACCACCACATCGGCCGCCGCGGCTGCCGCCCCGACGGCCTGCGAGGCCACGTCGAGCACCGGGATGTCGACCCGGCCCAGGGCCCGGCCCACGTCGACGCCGGTGCCGTCGTCGGCGGCCAGCACGTCGAGGTCGCCCCGCCGGGCCAGGGCCGGGACGACGGTGGGGGGCCAGCCGACGATCAGCACCCGGGCCTCGTCGGGCAGGAAGGCGGCGACCACACCGGCGGTGGCGTCCTCCTCCAGCTCCCGGGCCGCGGCCGCGGCCTCGCGGCGGGGCTCGGCCGCGACCAGGGCGCGGCTGCACATCCACCACAGCGGGCCGACCGTCCGGTGCCGGGAGACCAGCTGCCGGGCCGCCGCCACCAGCCCCGCCGGGTCGTCGTCGAAGGCCCCGAGGGCGTGGGCGGCCTCCGCCACCAGGTCGGCCGGGTCGGCGCCGCCGGCCCGGGCGACGTAGCGGAGGTGCTCGATCGGGTGCACCAGGCCTAGAGCCCCGGCTTCCAGATCATCAGGTACAGCATGACGACGAGCAGCAGGTGGACCATCCCCCCGAACATGCCGATCATCCGCTCGGCCTTCTCGTCGCCGGCCGCCGCCTTCTTCTCCGCCGGGAGCACGGCACCGAACACGATCCCGGCGAGCAGGATCCACACGACGAAGGCGCCGGAGACCCAACCCTGCGAGAACTCCCACACCTCGTCGGAGGTGACGATCATCAGGATCCCGAAGAGCCCGGCCGCGACCAGGGCCGGTCCGTGCACCGTCATCGTGTTCCGGGCCGCCTGCGCGGTCACCCCACCCGGGACGCCGCCGCGCTTGCGCATGGCGGCGTTGACGATCGGCCACACGAACGCGGGGGCGAAGGCCACGATGACCGCGACGATGTGGAGGAGGAGGAACAGCTTGTAGGTCGACGAGGTGACCGAAGCGAGCACGGGGACTCCGAGGGTGAAGAGGTGGACGGGGCGAACCTACTGCCGACCGGTGCGGTTGGGGGTCCCCGGAAGGCCGTTGCTACCTTCTGGCCGTGCCCGTTGCCGAGCAGGTCCCCGAGAGCGTCACCCTCACCGCCATCACCGGCGACACCGCGAGCCTCGACGACTGGCTCACGACCTTCCAGCTCGCCGTGGTGGTCATCGACCCGTACACCTCCGAGAGCTCCTGGCTGCTCGACACCGCGGGCGAGCTGCTCACCGAGTTCCGGGGCGCCGACTGCAGGGTGGCCTGGGTCGTCACCGCCGACGCCGACGACGCCCGCACCTTCCTCGGCCCCTGGTCCGACCGCTTGCTCACCTTCTGCGACGCCGACCGCTCCTTCGTGAAGGGCGTGGGGCTCGACCGTCTGCCGGCCTTCGTGCACCTGCGCCAGGACCGGGTCGTGGTCGGCACGGCCGAGGGGTGGGACCCGCCGGCCTGGGACGCCGCCATCAGCACCCTCTCGCAGATGATGTCGTGGTCGAAGGTCGAGGTGCCTCCGCCCGGAGCCCCGGCCCCCTTCGAGGGTTCGCCCGCGACCTGAGGCGGGAGCGGCCGGGCCTCCGGCTACCGTCGTGACGATGTTCGCCCGAGGGTTCGGCGCCGGGAGCTCCGGTCGTATCGGCTGGTTCCGCATCGGCCAGCTCGAGGTCACCACGACCGCCCTGCTGGTGCTCCTGGCCGCGTTCTCGATGTTGGCCTGGGTGGTCGACATGAGGGTGCTCGACCCCCTCGTCTACAACGCCCAGCTGGTGCGGGAGGGCGAGGTCTGGCGCATCGTCACCTGGCCCTTCGGCGAGCCACTCTCGATCTGGGGCATCGTCGGGCTGGCCTTCTTCTGGTTCGTGGGCCACATGGTCGAGGACCGCACGTCCCGGAAGCGCTATGCCCTGCTGGTGGCGGCCATGGTGATCGTGCCGGCCGTCCTGGTCAGCGCCACCGCCCTCACCGCCGCGACCGGGTACGCCGGCGGGCTCGGGCTCCTCGGGCTCGCCTTCCTCGTGGTGATCGCGGTGGACGAGCCGACGATGCCGATGTTCTTCGGCATCCCGATCTGGGTCCTCGCGGCCGTGATCGTCGGCGTCAACGCCCTCACCGCGGTCGCCTTCCGGGCCTGGGGGGCGCTGCTACTGCTCCTCCTGGCGATCGCCATCGCCCTGGTCGGCACGGCGATGCTCGGCGTCATCCAGCAGTTCCCGCGGGTCCCCCGACTGGCCGACGCGGCCGGGCCGCCGTCACGGGGCTCGCGGCGGGGCCGGCGCAAGGGCCGTCGGGGCGGGCCCGGCACCGTGACACCGGGCCCGTGGACGTCGCCCAGCGGGTTCGACCCGCCGAGGGGCCCGAGCCGGCTGGAGCAGGCCGAGCTCGACGTCCTGCTCGACAAGATCGGCCAGACCGGCATCGGCTCGCTCACCAAGCAGGAGCGTCAGCGCCTCGACGAGCTCAGCCGCAAGATGCGCGACGGGTAGCCCGCTCCGTCGACGGGCCCGAGCGGGCCCCGGTCAGGTCAGGCACAGCTCGTTGCCCTCGGGGTCGGCCATGGTGACCCACCGGCCGTCGGGCGCGTCGTGGCGGTACAGCACCGTGGCCCCGAGCCCCTCCAGCCGGTCGACCTCGGCGTCGAGCCGGGCGGCGGCCTCGGGCGTGCGCTCGACCCCGGCGACCCGGAGGTCGAGGTGGACCCGGTTCTTCACCGTGCGGGGCTCGGGCACGGCGACGAAGAGGACCCGCCCGGTGGCCGACGGGTCGGTCGTCCCCGGGGGTCGGATGGCGACCGCGGTGCGCCAGTGGAGGACCCCGTCGACCTCGACCACATCGTCGGCGCCGACGACGCCCTGGTCGAGGAGGCCGCGGATCATCCCGTCGTGCTCCTCGACCTCGTAGCGCAGGGCTGCGGCCCAGAACCGGGCCTGGGCGTGGGGGTCCGCGGTGTCGAAGGTGACCTGGAAGTCGATGGGGGCGGGCCCGGCGGTCGTCGACGGCTCGGCCTTCTCGGCCCGGTACAGGTCCCGGAGGAGCAGGACCTCGGCCAGGTGGTGGATCGCCTCCCGGTTGATGTGGAGGACGAGGGCCGCCATCGGATGGTCGGCGAACGGTCCCTCGTGGGCCCCGCACGCCCGGGCCATCCCGGCCGGACCGAGGGCGCGGACGCCGGTGACCCAGCGGGCGTAGACGTCGTCGAGGGCGGCGAGGGTGCCGGCCGCGTCGGGTCGGTACTCGACCGTGCCGTAGTCGACGCCCGGGCCGTCCTCGAAGTGGGCGCGGGCCCGACCGCCGAGGACGCCCTCGATCACGTGCCAGAGGCGCCAAGCGATGGTGGTGACCGGCGGCGGGGCCGGCTCGGGGAAGGCGAAGTCGATCACCCAGTCACCCCCACCGGCGGCGTGGCTCGACGTGGCGTCGCCCCGGGGCCGGACGCCCCAGCACCCCGGCACCGGCTCCCAGTGCAGCTCCTCGTCGGTCAGCCCCTCGAGGTGGGGGCGCACCAGAGCGTCCCAGTGCCAGGTCAGCTGCTCGACCACCAGCCCGGGCCAGTCGACGTCCACGGTCCGTTCGTCCATGCGCCGGACCGTACCCACCGACCCGGACAGCCCCGGTCCGGGTCATCCACCCGCCCGCCTCCCCCGAGCGAACTGGGGACGATTCCGGTTGCCCTGGCCACCGGAATCGTCCCCAGTTCGGGGGCAGGGCCCGGGTCAGGCCTCGTCGGGGACGCCTCCTCGGGTCAGGGCGAGGAGGTCGAGGGCGTGGTCGAGCTCGGCGGGGCCCATCACCCCGGCGTCGAGGACGACCTCCCGGATCGACCTCCCGGTGCGGGCTGTCTCCTTCACCAGCTCGGCCACCCGCTCGTAGCCGAGCACGGGGTTGAGGGCGGTGGCGGCCTGCGGGGTGGCCTCGGCGTAGGCCCGGCAGCGGTCGCGGTCGGCCTCCAACCCGGCCAGGCAGCGGTCGGCGAACAGCCGGCTGACGTTGGCCAGCAGGCCGATCGACTCCAGCAGGTTGCGAGCGATCACCGGCAGGTACACGTTGAGCTCGAAGTTGCCCTGGCTCCCGGCGAAGGCGACGGCGGCGTCGTTCCCGTACACCTGGGCCACCACCTGGCTGACCGCCTCGGGGATCACGGGGTTGACCTTCCCCGGCATGATCGACGAGCCGGGCTGGAGGTCGGGGATGCGGACCTCGGCCAGCCCCGTCCTCGGCCCCGACGCCATCCAGCGGACGTCGTTGGCCACCTTGAGCAGCCCGGCGGCGAGCGCCCGCAGCTCCCCCGACAGGCTGACCAGCTCGTCCCGGGCGCCCTGGGCCGCGAAGTGGTCCGGTGCCTCGTGGAGGTCGACGTCGAGGCGCCGCGCCAACCGCTCGACGACCGCCGCCGCGAACCCGTGGGGGGCGTTGAGCCCGGTGCCCGTCGCCGTCCCCCCGAGGGGCAGCTCCCCGACGCGAGGCAACGTGGCCGCGATGCGGGCGCGGGCGCCGGCCACCTGCGCCGCGTACCCGGCCAGCTCCTGGCCGAGGGTCACCGGCGTGGCGTCCATCAGGTGGGTGCGCCCGGCCTTGACCACCGTGGCGTTCTCGGCCGCCTTGGCCCCCAGCACGGCGGCCAGGTGGTCGAGGGCGGGCAGGAGGTCGTGGGCGACGGCGACCGCGGCGGCGACGTGGATGGCCGACGGGAACACGTCGTTGGACGACTGGGACGCGTTCACGTGGTCGTTCGGGTGCACCGCCTCTCCGAGCCGCTCCGACGCCAGCCCGGCGATCACCTCGTTGGCGTTCATGTTGGTGCTGGTGCCCGAGCCGGTCTGGAAGACGTCGACGGGGAACTGGTCGTCGTGCTCGCCGGCCGCCACCTCCGAGGCCGCGGCCTCGATGGCCCCGGCCACCGCGAGCGGCACCGTGCCCAGCTCGGCGTTGACCTCGGCGGCCACGGCCTTGATCGCCCCCAGGGCGTGGACCAGCCGGGCGTCGACCCGCAGCCCCGACACCGGGAAGTTCTCGACCGCCCGCTGGGTCTGCGCCCCCCACCGGGCGTCACGGGGCACCCGGACCTCCCCCATCGTGTCGTGCTCGATGCGGTCCTCGGCCCCGGCCGTCATGTCCTCATCCATGCGCCCCGGTCTACCCAGGTTTCGCTGTCACAGGGGGTGCGTACCCTCATGACCACTTCCCCACCCCGTTGCCCCCTGACCTGCCGAGGTGGAACCATGACGCTCACCGACCCCCACCGTACGACCGTCCGAGAGAAGCTGCGGCCCGTCTTCGACGACGACGCCGCCCTGGAGGCCTTCATGGCCGAGTTCCACCCGTCACCGTCCGAGCGCCCGGTCACCGAGGCCCGCCTGGACGAGCGCCTCCACGTCACCGAGGCCCGATGGGACGAGAAGCTCACCGCCCTCGAGACCCGCATGGACGAGCGGTTCGCCGAGTCCGACGCCCGCATGGACGAGCGGTTCGCCGAGTACGACGCCCGGTGGGACGAGCGGTTCACCGCCCTCGAGACCCGCATGGACGAGCGGTTCGTCGAGTCCGAGGCCCGCATGGACGCCCGCATGGACGCCAAGTTCGCCGAGTACGACCTCCGGATGGACGAGCGGTTCGCCTCGTCCGAGGCCCGCATGGAGGCCCGGATGGACGTCCTGTTCACCGGCTTCGAGACGCGGGTGAACGACAAGTTCCACGAGCGCATCCACTCGACGGTGATGCAGCTGATCGGCATCCTCCTGGCCTTCACCACGGCCTACATGGCGATCCTGATGGCCGTCGTGGTCAAGGGGACGTAGCCGGCGCCCCGTTGGCCGACGAGAGAGGGGCGGTCGTACTGTCGCCGGGCCAGGATCCACCGCCGCGAGAGGCCCGCCGCCATGACCGAGTTCGCCTTCACCGAGCTGCTGCCCACCGGGCCCGACCCGACCTCGTACCGGAAGCTCGACATCGAGGGCGTCGGCACGGTCGAGGCGGCCGGGCGGACCTTCGTCACCGTCGAGCCCTCGGTGCTCACCGAGCTGACGGCCACGGCGATGCACGACATCGCCCACTACCTGCGGCCCGGCCACCTGGCCCAGCTCCGCCGGATCCTCGACGACCCCGAGGCGTCGGCCAACGACCGCTTCGTCGCCAACGACCTGCTCCAGAACGCCAACATCTCGGCCGGCGGCATCCTCCCGATGTGCCAGGACACCGGCACCGCCATCGTCAAGGCCAAGCGGGGCCAGCTCGTGCTCACCGGGGGCGGCGACGAGGAGGCGATCGCCCGCGGGATCTTCGACACCTACCAGAAGGACAACCTGCGCTACTCGCAGATGGCCCCGCTGACGATGTGGGACGAGGTCAACACCAAGACCAACCTCCCGGCCGAGATCAAGATCGGCGCGGTCGACGGCGCCGCCTACTCCTTCCTCTTCATGGCCAAGGGCGGCGGCTCGGCCAACAAGTCGTTCCTGTTCCAGGAGACCAAGACCCTGCTCAGCCGGCAGCGGCTCCTCCAGTTCCTCGACGAGAAGCTGCGCCTCCTCGGCACCAGCGCCTGCCCGCCGTACCACCTGGCCGTCGTCATCGGCGGCACCTCGGCCGAGATGGCGGTCGAGACGGCGAAGCTGGCCTCGGCCCGGTACCTCGACACCATCCCGACCGAAGGCTCCGAGCTCGGCCACGGCTTCCGCGACCTGGAGATGGAGCAGGAGGTCCTGGCCCTCACCCAGGCCTTCGGCATCGGCGCCCAGTTCGGCGGCAAGTACTTCTGCCACGACGTCCGGGTGATCCGCCTGCCCCGCCACGGCGCCAGCTGCCCGGTCGGCATCGCGGTGTCGTGCTCGGCCGACCGCCAGGCCCGGGCCCGGATCACCGCCGAGGGCGTCTTCCTGGAGGAGCTGGAGCGCAACCCGGCCCAGTACCTCCCCGAGGTCACCGACGACCACCTCGGCAGCGACGTGGTGCAGGTCGACCTGAACCGCCCGATGGCCGAGATCCGCTCCGAGCTGGCCAAGTACCCGGTGAAGACCCGGCTCTCGCTCACCGGCACCGTCGTGGTGGCCCGCGACATCGCCCACGCCAAGATCGCCGAGCTGCTCGACGCCGGCGGCGAGATGCCCCAGTACCTCCGGGACCACCCCGTCTACTACGCCGGCCCGGCCAAGACCCCGGAGGGCTACGCCTCGGGCAGCTTCGGCCCCACCACCGCCGGCCGCATGGACTCCTACGTCGAGCGCTTCCAGGCCGAGGGCGGGTCGCTGGTGATGCTGGCCAAGGGCAACCGCAGCCAGCAGGTCACCGACGCCTGCCAGCGCCACGGCGGGTTCTACCTCGGCTCGATCGGCGGCCCCGCCGCCCGGCTGGCCCAGGACTGCATCAAGCACGTCGAGGTCCTGGAGTACCCCGAGCTGGGCATGGAGGCGGTCTGGCGCATCGAGGTCGAGGACTTCCCGGCGTTCATCGTCGTCGACGACAAGGGCAACGACTTCTTCGCCGAGGTCTCGCGGCCCGTCGACCTCGGGGCCAAGACGATGAAGCTGGGCCGGGGCTGACGGCGCAACCGTGAAGGCCCTCGTCGTCCTCCCGCTCTCCCTGGTCGTCGGGGTCCTCGCCGGCCTCCTGCGCACCGCCCGCCACCCCGACCAGGCGGCCATCGCCATCGAGGGCCACGAGCTGGTGGTGCGCCCGCTCGGGGCCATGGGGTTCTGGGCGCTGCGCCGGGAGGTACGCCTGCCGGCGGCCGACGTCACCGTCGAGGTGGCCGACCGGGCCGCCTGCCCGAGCGGGGTCCGGTCGCCCGGCGCCTACCTGCCGGGGGTGCTCCAGGCCGGCACCTATCGCCGCGGCGGCGAGCAGTCCGTCTGGTTCGTGGCCCGGGCGACGCAGGTGGTGCTGGTGCGGGCACCCGGCCACCATCCGTCCGCCGTCGTCGTCCAGGTGGCCGATCCCGGGGCCACCGTCGCCCGTCTCACCACTGAGCGCGCAGCGGTCTGACCCGGGACCACCCGCCCGGGTCAGCTCGCTCCTGTCGGCCGGTATCGGCCCCCCGCACCGGCACCGACGGCGGCGGCGCCCTCCGTGGACACGGTCGAGCACGGGGGCTGTGACCGGCCGGGCCCACGGTGGACGCTTCCGGTGCGATCTTGCCCCGGAGGGCGCGAACGAAGCGCGAACGGGAGCGGGGTAGCGTCGCGGCCGTGCGAGGGACGGTACGGGTGCACGGGTCGGTCGAGGTGGTGGGGGCCGACGGGCGGGCCCACGCCGTCGCCGGTCGCCAGCCCCAGGCCGCCCTGGTCTTCCTGGCCCTCGCCGATCGACCGGTCGACCGGGAGGAGATCGCCGACCTCCTGTGGGGCGACCACCTGTCGGACCACTGGAAGGGGGCGGTGCGGGGCGTGATGGCCAAGGTCCGCTCGGCCCTCGTCGCCGGGGGGCTCCCGCCCGAGGCCCTCCAGACCGTCGACGGCCGGGCCCGGCTCGACCTGCCCGAGGGGTGGGAGACCGATGTGGGGCGCGGGCGCCGGCACCTCGACGCCGCCGTCGCGGCCCAGCGGGAGGCCCGTCCGGAGGCGGTCCTGGGCGCGGCGCGCCGGGCGCGGGAGGCGTTCGGACCGGGGCCGTTCCTCCCCCACGCCGACGGGGACTGGGTACGCAGCACCCGGGCCCGGATCGAGGCCGACGAACGGGAGGCGGCAACGATCGAGGTCCGGGCCCTCCTGGCCCTGGGGCGGGCGGGCGAGGCGGCCCGGTTGGCCGAGGCCGCTGTCGCCCGGGACCCGTTGGACGAGGCCGCCCACCACCACCTCGTCACCGCCCTCGTGGCCGACGACCGCCGTCGTGACGCCCGCCGAGCCTTCGACCGACTGGCCCGGGTGCTCGACGAGGAGCTGGGGATCAGCCCGGCCGAGGCGACCGCCGCCCTGGTCGCGGCCCCACCACCGCCCCTCCCGGTCGCGACGCGAGGCCCGGCCGCGACCCGGCGCCCGACCACCAGCCCTGACGACGTCGCCTTCGTCGGGCGCGCCGCCGAGCTGGCGATCCTGCGCGAGCGGTGGGACGAGGCCGCGACGACCGGCCGGCCCCAGTTGGTGGTGATCGAGGGCCCCTCCGGCATCGGCAAGACGCGCCTCGCCGAACGCGGGGCCGACCTCCTCGTCCCCGACCACGGCCATCTCCTGTGGGGCCGGTGCCGGGAGGGCTCGGGCGTCGCGTACGAGCCGATCGTCGAAGCCCTGGCCGACCTGGCCCATCGCGCTCCCGGGGTCGTCGACACCACGGCCCTGGCCTCCTTCCTCGACGGGCCGACGGTGACCGTGAGGGGGCAGCTCTTCCGCGCCGTGGCCGAGGTCGTCGCCGACCTGGCCCGACGGCCGACGCTGTGGGTCGTCGACGACCTGCAATGGGCGACCGAGGACACCCTCCACCTCCTCGAGGTCGGGCTCGACGGCCTGACGGGGCCGATCGTCGTGATCGTCACCTGCCGGGACGACGCCCCGCCACCGGTGCATGCCGCCCTCGCCCGCGCCCCGCGACTCGTCGCGACCACGTCCGTCGAGCTGACCGGGTTCGACGAGGGCGACCTGCTGGCGCTGCTCGCCACCGACGGCACCAACCGCGCCGGTGACCACGAGCGGGCGCGGGCCCTGCTCGACCGCACCTCGGGACATCCGCTGCTGGTGGCCGAGATCGCCCGCGACGGTGCCCGGCGCGGCATCGCCATCGACAGCGCCCACGTCCCCGACAGCGTCCGGGACTGGGTCGGCCACCGGGCCGCGGCCCTCCCGCCCGACCTCGGGGCACGCCTCGACCTGGCCGCCACCATCGGCCTCGACGTCGACCTCGACCTGCTGGTGCGGTGCAGCGCGGACGGGCCCGAGGCGGTGCTCGACCAGTGCGAGGCCCTGGTCCAGGCCGGTCTGCTGGTCGAGACCGGCGAGGGCCACTTCTCGTTCCCCCACCTCGTCACCCACGAGGTCGTCTACGACCGGATCGGGCCGACCCGCCGCACGCTCCTGCACCGGCGGGTCGCGGCGGCGCTGGAGACGACGCCGGACCGCCCCGGCGTGGCCTCCGAGCGGGCCCGCCACCATGCCCTCGCCGGCCCGGCGGCCCGGGGGGCGGCCGCCCGCCACGGGCTGGCCGCGGGCCGGGAGTCCCTGGCCCGGTCGGCCTGGGCCCTGGCCGACGGACAGCTGGCGGCCGCGGCCGAGCACGCCGACGGCGACCCCGGCCTCCGGGCCGAGATCCTCGTCGAGCGGGCCCGTGCCCTCCACGGCGGGTGGGACCTCGACGGGGCCGCGGCACTGCTGGCCGAGGCCCAGGACCTGGCCCGGGCCCACCAACGGCCCGACGTGCTGGCCGAGGCCGTCCTCCTCCTGGTCGGGCGGGCGGGCCGCGGCGTCGCCCTCGACCTCCCCGACGTCGAGCGCGCCGCGCTCCTGCGGGAGGCGCTCGCCGCCCTGGGCCCCGACGCCGACGCCGATCCGAGCCGCCACGGCCTGCTGGGCCAGCTGGAGGTCGAGCTGGCGCTCGTCCTGCTGCTCACCGACGCGGCCGACGAACGCGCTGTCCTGGCCCGCCGGCCCCTCGCCCGCGCCCGGGCCGCGGCGCGCACCGCCCCCGACGACCTGGCCCGGGCCCTGCTCGGTGCCCGTCTGGCCAAGCTCCACCCGGCCCAGGTCCACGAGCGGCTGGCCGACCTCGACGAGG